>JAEWKL010000236.1 GCA_023386115.1 Pseudomonadota bacterium | reverse complement strand
GGGGAGACCCGCGCCATGTCTTTTCCCAGGCAGCTCTATGAGTGCTGCTGGAGCGGGAAAGACGAAAAACCGCCGGATGCCGGACCGGCCCCCTCCCCTCACTCCGCCGGCATGTGCCGGCCCGCCTCCCCCTCCGGCCGGCTCGCCGGCAGGCGGCCGCGGCGCAGCGACAGGACGAGGCGGGTCACGCCGGTCCCGAGACGGTCCATGTAGAGGTAGAGCACGGGGGTGATGAACAGGGTGAGGAGCTGCGAGACCAGGAGCCCGCCCACCACCGCGACGCCGAGGGGCTGGCGCAGCTCGGCGCTCGCGCCGTGCCCGATGGCGATCGGCAGGGTGCCCATCACGGCCGCCGCCGTCGTCATCATGATCGGGCGGAAGCGTAAGGAGCAGGCCTCGCGGATCGCCGCCGCAGGGGCCCAGTTCTGCTCGCGTTGCAGCACCAGGGCGACGTCGATCATCATGATGGCGTTCTTCTTCACGATGCCGATCAGCATCAGGACGCCGATGATCGCGATGACCGAGAGGTCCATCCCGTAGAGCTGGAGCGCGCCGAGCGCCCCGATCGCCGCCGCCGGCAGGCCGGTGAGGATGGTGAGCGGGTGGATGAAGCTCTCGTAGAGGATGCCGAGCACGAGGTAGATCGTGATCACGGCCGCGGCCAGGAGCAGGCCCTGGTTGGCCAGCGCATCCTGGAACACCTGGGCGGTGCCGGCGAAGGTCGTCGTGATGGTGCCCGGCACCCCGAGCTCGTCCTTGATCGCGGCGATGCGGTCGACCGCCTGGCCCAAAGCCACGCCGGGGGCGAGGTCGAACGAGATCGTCACCGCCGGTAGGAGGCCGAGCTGGTTGATCGAGAGCGGGCCCGGCACCCGGGTGACGCTCGCCACCGCCGAGAGCGGCACCAGCTTGCCGCTCGACGCGCGCAGGCGGATGTCGTCGAGCCGGTCGGCGGTCCAGTTCAGGCGCGGGTCGAACTCGGTGATGACCTGGTAGCTGTCGGCGGTGCCGTAGATGGTCGAGACCTGGCGGGTGCCGAAGCCGGTATAGAGCGTCTGGCGGATCTGGTCGGAGGTGATGCCGAGCGCCTGCGCCTTGTCGGTATCGACCGTGACCTTGGCCTGGAGCGCCGCGTTCTGGAGGTCGCTGGTGACGCCCGTGAAGGTCGCGCGGTCACGGGCCAGAGCCTCGGTCAGCCGCTCGGACCAGCGCTCGAGATCGGGGCGGTTCAGGCCCTGCACCACGTACTGGTACTGGCTCTTCGACTGGCGTCCGCCGAGGCGCAGGTTCTGCACCGGGGTGATGAACGAGGTCAGGCCCGGCACCGTGGCGAGATCCCGGCGCAGCTCCGTGAGGGTGCGGCTCAAGGGCGGACGCTGGTCGCGGTCCTTCAGCTCGACGAAGAACGAGCCCTGGTTGAGGGTGCCGGAGAAGCCGTTCGAACCCGCCCGGCTCACCACGTGGGCCACCGCCGGGTGGCGGGCGAGGATCACCTCGGCCTGGTGCTGGAGCGCGCTCATCGCGTCGAAGGACACGTCCTGCCCGGCCTCCGTCGCGATCTGGAGCTGGCCGATATCCTCCGACGGGAAGAACCCCTTCGGGATCACCACGAACATCCAGGCGGTGAGCGCCACGCTCGCGAAGAACACCATCAGCACCGCGAAGGGCCAGCGCAGGCAGAGATCGACCCCGCGCTCGTAACCCGCCTGCATCCGCGAAAAGCCGCGCTCGAACAGGTTCTTCTTCTGCCCATGCCCGGCGGCATCCGCAGGCAGCCGGGCGGCGAGCATCGGGGTCAGCGTGATGGAAATGACGGCCGAGGCGACGATCGCGATCGTCACCACGATGGCGAACTCGTTGAAGATGCGCCCCACCACCCCGCCCATCAGCAGCACGGGGATGAACACCGCGATCAGCGAGATGGTGATCGACAGGATGGTGAAGCCGATCTCGCCGGCCCCCTTCAGCGCCGCCTCGAACGGCTTCATCCCCTCCTCGACGTGCCGGACGATGTTCTCCAGCATCACGATCGCGTCGTCGACGACGAGGCCGACCGCGAGCGTGAGGCCGAGCAGCGAGATGTTGTCGATCGAGTAGCCGAGCAGGTACATCGCCCCGAAGGTGGCGATGATCGAGATCGGCACCGCCACCGAGGGGATCAGCGTCGCGGCGAGCCGCCCGAGGAACAGGTAGATCACCGCGACGACGAGGACGATGGTGAGCACGAGCGTGAACTGCACGTCGTGCACCGCCTCGCGGATCGAGGCCGAGCGATCGTTGACGACGGCGATGGTGCCGCTTCCCCCCAGCTGCTCCTGGAACTTCGGCAGCATGGCGCGGACCCGGTCGACCACGTCGACGGTGTTGGCGTCGGGCTGGCGCTGGACGGCGAGGACCAGGCCGCGGGTGCCGTCCTTCCACGAGGCGATGCGGTTGTTCTCGACCGAGTCGATGACCCGGGCAACCTCGCCGAGGCGCACCGGCCGGCCGTTGCGCACCGCCACGATCACGTCGCGGAACGCGTCGGCATTCATCAATTGGGTGTTGGTCTGGATGGTGAGATTCTGGCCCCTGCCCTCGACCACGCCGACCGGCGTCGAGGTGTTGGCGTTCTGGATCGCGGCCTGCACCTCGTCGACGCCGATGCCGCGGGCCGCGAGGACGTTGGGATCGAGCTGGACCCGGACGGCGAATTTCTGGCTGCCGAAGACCAGCACCTGCCCGACGCCCGTGATGGTGGAGAGCGAGGGCGAGATCACCGTCTGGGCGAAGGCGTCCAGCGTCGGCAGCGGCGTCGTCTCGCTCGACAGGGCGAGCAGGATCACCGGCGCGTCGGCGGGGTTGAGCTTGCGGAAGCTCGGCGGGATGGTGAGCTCGATCGGCAGCCGGCGTAAGGTCCGGGTGATCGCCGCCTGCACGTCGGCGGCGGCCTGGTCGATGTTGCGCGACAGCTCGAACTCGACCGTGATCGAGGTGAAGCCCTGGTAGTTCGTCGCCGAGATCGTGGCGATCGACGGGATCGTGGAGAATTCCTTGATCAGGGGCGTCGCCACCGACGACGCCATCGATTCGGGCGAGGCGCCGGGCAGCTGCGCGGTGACCGAGATGGTCGGGAAATCCACGGTCGGCAGCGCCGCCACCGGCAGGAATCGGTAGGCGAACAGCCCCGACAGCGTCAGCGCGATCGAGAGCAGGATCGTGGCGACGGGCCGGCGGATGAACGGGGCCGAGAGGTTCATCGGGTCACTCGATCCGGGTGGCGGCGCCGGGCTTCGACGCCTGCGCCTCGGTCGCGTCCTGCGGGCGCTCGCTGACGGGCTGGCCCGGCCGGACCCGGAACTGGCCCTCGACCACGACCCGCTCGCCGGGTTTCAGGCCCTGCGCCAGGGCGGCGCGGCCGTCGCGGGAGGCCAGGACCTCGACGATGCGGCGCTCCGGCATGCGGTCGGGCCGCACCACCCAGACGAAGCTGCCCTCTTGGCCCGGCTGCACCGCGGCCTGCGGCACCGTGACGGTGCCGGGGCGCGAGCCGAGATCGACCTCGATCCGGACGTACTGGCCGGGCCAGAGCCGGTCGTCCTCGTTCGGGAACAACGCCCAGGCGGTGACGGTGCCCGAGGCCTGGTCGACGCTCGAATCGACGAAGGAGAGCCGGCCGGTCGCCAGCACCGCCTCGCCGCCGCTGGGATAGACCCGCACCGGCGCGGTGCCGGGGCGCGCCAGCGCCGCCCGCAATCCGTCGAGGTCGCGCTCAGGCAGCGAGAAGGTGGCGCGCAGGGGCCGCATCTGCGTGATGGTGACGAGGCCCGTGCCGGCCGATTCGTTGCCCTTGACGAGGTTGCCGGTGGTGACCAGCACCTTGCCGAGGCGGCCGGCGATTGGCGCCCGCACGATGGTGTAGTCGAGCCGGACCTTGTCGGCCTCGATCGCGGCCTGCGACGCCGCGACGTTCGCCGCCGCCACCTTGGCCTCGGCGGTGGCGACGTCGAACTGCGCCTGGGAGGCGGAGGAGCGCGACAGGAGCTCGCCGACGCGGCGCACGTCGTTCTGGGTGCGGACCTGGGTCGCCTGGTCGCGGGCGAGCGCCGCCTCGTCGCGGGCGAGCTGGGCCCGGATCTCGCGGTCGTCGAGGCGGTAGAGCACGTCGCCGGCCTTCACCACCTGGCCGTCGCGGGCGAGCTGCTCGGTGATGACCCCGTCGATGCGCGGTCGCACCACGACGCTCGCCATCGGCTCGACCCAGCCCACCGCCGAGCGGGTGAGCGCGAGGTCGGTGAC
>JAEWKL010000191.1 GCA_023386115.1 Pseudomonadota bacterium | reverse complement strand
GATCAGCATCAGGGCGGCACCGGCGGCGAGCAGCGCCGCGATGCCGAGAAAGATCAGCAACTGCCGCTCGGTGCGTTCGTGGGCGGCCTGCGCGATGTCGCCGCTCTCCGTCGCGGCGGCCTCGTTGCGGTCGACGAGCGTCACCAGCATGGCAATCACCTCCCGGATCGCATCCGACATGGTGGTGTTGTACATCTCGAGCGCTCCGGCTTGGTCCCCGCTCTCGGCCCGCCGCAGGCCGTCGGCCTGGAGCGTCAGGTAGACCTGCCACTGCCGGTCGAACGTGGCGTAGAGGCCCTGCATCTCGGCGGCGGCAGGCAGCCGGCCATAGGCCGCGCGCTCCTTCGCCAGTTCCGCAACGCGCTGGCGCATCGAGGCCGCCGCCTCGTCGTGCTGCCCCTCGGTGCGGGCCGAGATCAGGCGGCTGCCATTGACGCGGATCCGCAGGGCCAGGGCCTGGATCCGGCCAAGGGCCTGGGTCGCGGGCAGAGCCACGCCGCGCAGCTCCGACACCGAGTCCCGCAGGATCCGGGTCTGGTGGAAGGCGAGGCCCGCCAACCCGACCATCAACACGAGCATCACCGCGAAGCAACCGATCAGCTTGGCGCGGACTGAGATCCTGTGTAGCATCATAATACATCCTCGATAAGTTGCAGAATAAAAATTCATCCTTATGTATAATCAGCCATATATATTAAAAAAGCCGTTAATGTGCCTCAAGGATACGTATTCGAATAATCTGTCGGCAAAGTACTTGTTCGATCATGCAGCGAGCGCGCGGCCGGTCGCGCAACGCTGGCGGGTCCGGGGGCGCGACGGCGCCAGCGACGGTCCCGCCACTCTCGCGACATTCCGCTTGCATCCGAACCCGCGTTGCGGCTAAGGAGCACTCGCGCCGCGGCGCTGCAGGAGTGTAGCTCAACTGGTCAGAGCACCGGTCTCCAAAACCGGGGGTTGGGGGTTCGAGTCCCTCCACTCCTGCCAGGAACCGCGAGCCGACCGGAGCCTCCAGCGAAAGCCGGCAGACCTCCATAACAATCCGTCCGGGCCAGTCGACAAGCGCACGCAACTGCGCTAGACGCTGCGCCCATCCCAGATCGAACAGGCGGCGATGCGGGCCGGGGGTGATCCTTCAGCCTGCCTGCCGCCGTTGGTTTCGAGCGCATCGGTTGTCCGAGCCATGGCATCGAACGAAGCGACGAAGAAGATGGACCTCGGGCGCAACGCCTCCCGCAGCACCCCGCCGACCCGCGGCGGTTCTGCCTCGCCGACGCCGCCCGTGCGTCCGGCGCAGAAGCGGGTCGGCCCGTTCGAGTTCCTGCAGCAGGTGCGCGACGAGGGCCGGAAGGTCACCTGGCCGACCCGCAAGGAAACCCTGGTCACCACCCTGATGGTGTTCGTCATGGTCGTGGTGGCGAGCGTGTTCTTCACCGTCGTCGACCAGGTGCTGCGCTACGCCGTGACGCTGGTGCTGGGCATCGGGGCCTGATCGAGCTGAAAGACCCGGCAGATGCCGGCCCGCGACGGGGCCGCCGCCGGACTGGAGTGAACGCCGTGTCGAAGCGCTGGTACATCGTCCACGCCTATTCGAACTTCGAGAACAAGGTCGCGCAGTCGATCAAGGACCAGGCGGCGCAGCGCGGCCTGACGGAGAAGTTCGACGAGGTCATGGTGCCGACCGAGAAGGTCGTGGAGGTGCGCCGCGGCCGCAAGGTCGATGCCGAGCGCAAGTTCTTCCCCGGCTACGTGCTGGTGAAGTGCGACCTCACCGACGAGGTCTATCACCTCATCAAGAACACCCCGAAGGTCACGGGCTTCCTCGGCGCCGACAAGTCGAAGCCGGTGCCGATCCCGGACGCCGAGGCCGAGCGCATCAAGGGCCAGGTCCAGGAAGGCACCGAGCGCCCGAAGGCCTCGATCGCCTACGAGGTCGGCGAGCAGGTCCGCGTCGCGGACGGCCCCTTCGCCTCGTTCAACGGCATCGTCGAGGAAGTCGACGAGAGCCGCTCCCGCCTCAAGGTGGCGGTCTCCATCTTCGGCCGGGCGACCCCGGTCGAGCTCGAATACGGTCAGGTCGAGAAGCTCTGATCGTCACCGGCGGATTCTTTCGAGAACGGCACGGGGCGCGGCAGCGCGCCTCATTCGTCGTTCCCGAGAGGCCGCCTCTCACCCGCGGAAGGCCCGCCCGGCAACGCCTCCGGGAGCCCGGGCCGCACCGCGACCTGCAACCGCCCTCGGACAGTAGGGCTATTCTGGGAGCAGTCCCATGGCGAAGAAGATCACGGGCTACGTGAAGCTTCAGGTCCCGGCCGGCGCCGCCAACCCGTCGCCGCCGATCGGTCCCGCGCTCGGTCAGCGCGGCCTCAACATCATGGAATTCTGCAAGGCCTTCAACGCGAAGACCGCGCAGATCGAGAAGGGCACCCCGATTCCGGTGATCATCACCGCGTATCAGGATCGCTCCTTCACCTTCGAGATGAAGCAGCCGCCGGTCTCGTTCTTCCTCAAGAAGGCGGCCGGGCTGAAGATCGGCAAGAAGCCGGCCTCCGGCTCGAAGACCCCCGGCAAGGGCGCGCCCGCCGGCAAGATCTCCGAGGCGCAGATCCGCGAGATCGCCGAGAAGAAGATGCCCGACCTGAACTGCGATTCGGTCGATTCCGCCGTCGCCATGATCCGCGGCTCCGCCCGCGCCATGGGTCTCGAGATCACCGCGTAAGGGGAGGGCGACATGGCAAAGACAGGCAAGCGCATCCGCTCCGCCCGCGAGGGCATCGAGGTCACCAAGCTCTATCCGCTCGCCGATGCGGTGAAGCTGATCAAAGAGCGGTCGACCGCCAAGTTCGACGAGACCTTCGAGGTCTCGATGAATCTCGGCGTCGACCCCCGCCACGCCGACCAGATGGTCCGCGGCGTCTGCAACCTGCCGAACGGCTCCGGCCGGACCGTGCGGGTGGCGGTGTTCGCCCGGGGGCCGAAGGCCGACGAGGCCCGGGCCGCCGGCGCCGACATCGTCGGGGCCGAGGACCTGCTCGAGACGATCCAGGGCGGAACGATCGACTTCGATCGCTGCATCGCCACCCCGGACATGATGCCGCTGGTCGGCCGCCTCGGTAAGGTGCTGGGCCCGCGCGGCCTGATGCCGAACCCGAAGGTCGGCACCGTCACCATGGACGTGAAGGGCGCCGTCGCCGGCGCCAAGGGCGGCTCGGTCGAGTTCCGCGTCGAGAAGGCGGGCATCGTCCACGCCGGCATCGGCAAGGTCTCGTTCGACGAGCAGAAGATCGTCGAGAACATCCGCGCCTTCGCGGACGCGGTGGCAAAGGCCAAGCCCGCCGGCGCCAAGGGCACCTACATCCAGCGCATCGCCGTCTCCTCGACGATGGGCCCTGGCGTGAAGGTCGATCCCTCGAGCGTTCTGGTCGCCGCCGGCGCCTGACGCCGACGCGACTGTCGCGATGACGACGTGAGGCGCCCCGGCCGCCCACGCGCCCGGGCGTTGGCGGTGTGCGGGTGGGGGGTTAACGGTT
>JAEWKL010000183.1 GCA_023386115.1 Pseudomonadota bacterium | reverse complement strand
GCCCTCGCCAACCTGCACCGGCCCGGTGCGCTGACGCCCTCGATCGTGCTGTCGCTGGGCCTCGGCATCACGCTCCTCGTGACCTTGAGCCTGATCGACGCCAACATCACCCGGACCCTGACCCGCTCGCTGCCGGCGAAGGCCCCGAGCCTGTTCTTCCTCGATATCCCGAGCCGCGACTCGGAGGCCTTCGACCAGTTCCTCGGGCGGGCCGCACCGCGGGCCAAGATCGAGCGGGTGCCGATGATGCGCGGGCGGATCACGGCGCTGAACGGCGTGCCGGCGGGCCAGATCAAGGCCGGCGAGGACGCCGCCTGGGTGCTCGACGGCGACCGCGGCATCACCTACGCCGAGGACCTGCCGGACGGCTCGCGGATCACCGCCGGGCGATGGTGGAAGGGCGACGAGGCGGGCAAGCCGCTGGTCTCCTTCGACGACCAGCTCGCCCGCAGCCTGAACCTCAAGGTCGGCGATACGGTCACCGTCAACGTGCTGGGGCGCAGCCTCACCGTTGCGATCGCCAATTTGCGCCACGTCGAGTGGCGCAACCTCGGCATCAACTTCGTGATGGTCTTCTCGCCAGGCACCTTCCGGGGCGCGCCGCACAGCGACCTCGCGACCCTGACCCTGCCGGAAGGGCCGGATTCCGCCCTCGAAGCCCGGATCCTGCGCGACGCCGCGAAGGAATTTCCCTCCGTGAGCAGCGTGCGGGTGAAGGACGCCCTCGACGCGGTCAACGACCTCGTCGGCAAGCTCGTCTTCGCGATCCGCGGCGCCAGCGCAGTGGCGGTGGCGACCAGCCTGTTCGTCCTCGCCGGGGCGCTCGCCGCCGGCCACCGGGCCCGGCTCTACGATGCCGTGGTGCTCAAGACGCTCGGCGCCACGAGGGCGCGGCTCCTCTCCGCCTACACGATGGAGTACGGCGCGCTCGGCCTTGCCACCGCCGTGTTCGGCCTTGTCGCCGGGACGCTGGCAGGCTGGGTGATCCTCACCAAGGTCATGCATCTCGACTTCGCCCTCGACCTGTCGGGGGCGCTGCTCGCCGCCTTGCTGGCGGTCGTCGTGGCGGTAGGGCTCGGGCTTGCCGGCACCTGGCGCATCCTCGGGCAGAAGCCGGCGCAGTACCTACGAAATCTCTAGGGGTCTTAATCCACGACCATCCCTGCGGCGTAGGGACCCTCGATTTTGGCGTGTCCGGGCCGGTTCCCGCTCCGGAAGCGCCCTTGTGCCCGCTTCCCCCGCTCCTCATATTCCGGTCAAGGCGAGCGGACCCGAGAGGGACCGGGCGCCGATCCGACGCGTCAAGCGTCCGAGGGTCGCGTGAGAGCCTCGCACCAGGAACATCCACGCTAGAGAGCTTCCGAAGGAATCTCCCATGGCATTCGAGAACAGCCCGTTCCGGCAGGGTAACGCGAACGGCTTCGGGGCGCCCACGGGCTACGCCCAGAGCCAGGTCCAGATCGACCAGGGCCTTCGCGCGTTCATGCTCGGCGTCTACAACAACATGGTCATCGGCCTGGGCATCTCCGGGCTGGTGGCCATCGGCATCAACAAGCTCGCGGTGGCGACATCGCAGGCCGATGCAGTGGCGCGGATCGGCTCGATCCCGCTGACCAGCTTCGGCCGCACGCTCTACGCCACGCCGCTGATGTGGGTGATCGCGCTCGCGCCGCTCGCCTTCATCTTCCTCTTCTCGTTCCGGATGGACCGGATGTCGGCGGCCTCGGCCCGCACCACCTTCTTCGCCTTCGCGGCGGTGATGGGTGCGTCGCTCTCGACGCTGCTGCTCCGCTACACCGGCGCGAGCGTGGTCCAGGTCTTCTTCATCACGGCGGCGGCCTTCGGCGGCTTGAGCCTCTACGGCTACACCACGACCCGGAGCCTGTCGGGCATCGGCTCGTTCCTGGTGATGGGCCTGATCGGCCTCGTCATCGCCAGCCTGGTGAACATCTTCCTGGCCTCGAGCGCCCTGCAATTCGCCATCTCGGTCATCGGCGTGCTCATCTTCGCCGGCCTGACCGCGTACGACACGCAGAAGCTCAAGGAGATGTACGTCTACGGCAACTTCGACGGCGAGACCGCCGCCAAGGTGTCGGTGATCGGCGCCCTGACGCTCTACCTGGACTTCATCAACATGTTCCAGTTCCTGCTCTCGCTGATGGGCAACCGGAACAACTGACGAGCCTCCTCGGGGCGGCGGACCCCGGACGCAGACGGAGAAGCCCTGGCCTCGCAGCCGGGGCTTTTCTGTTGGGTGCCAGCCCGTTGACGGCGCAAAATCTCTGACTTAAGTCAGAGATATGTCGATCGATGCCATCAGCCGTATCCGCCGCTTCAACCGGGCCGTGACCGCGGAGGTCGGGGCGCTCGATACCTCGTTCCTCGGCCGCGGCCGGCCGCTCGGCTCGGCCCGCGTGCTCAATGCCATCGGTCATGGGCGCGGCGAGGTGGGCAGCCTGCGCGACTATCTCGGGCTCGATTCCGGGCTGCTGAGCCGGCTTCTGCGCGGCCTGGAGGAGGAGGGCCTCGTCGTCACGCTGCCGCACCCGGACGATGCCCGCCGCCGGGTCGCCGCCCTGACCGAGGCCGGACGGCGGGAATTCGCCGCCTACGAGGCCCTGTCGAACGACCGGGCGGCGGCGCTGCTGGCCCGATTCCCTAAAGGAGACGAGCTCCTGCGCGCCATGGACCTGGTCGCCACGGCGCTCGGCCGCGCCGGAATCGCGATCGAGGAGGCCGACCCGCGCTCCGAGGCGGCGTTGCACTGCCTGACCGCGTATTACGCCGAGCTGGGGCGGCGACTCGCCACCGGCTTCGACGTATCCCTCTCCCGCGATCCGGACGCGACCGACATGATGCGCCCGCGCGGCGCCTTCCTGGTCACCCTGTCGGACGGGCTGCCGATCGGCTGCGTCGGCCTCAAGGGCAAAGGCGGGGACATAGGCAAAGGCGGGGACATGGCCGAGATCAAGCGGCTCTGGGTCTGCCCCTCCGCCCGCGGCCTCGGCCTCGCCCGCCGCCTGATGGAGGCCGCAGAGGCGGCGGCGCGGGAACTCGGCATCAGGACCCTGCGCCTCGATTCGAACAGCGCTCTGACCGAGGCGCTTCAGCTTTACCGCCGCACCGGCTGGGTCGAGATCGACCGCTTCAACGACGACCCGTATCCGGATCATTTTTTCGAGAAGCGGTTGTGAGGCGCATCCAGCCACGCGACGGATTCGACGGAGACACCTCCACCCCGCCCGTCGAGCCGAGGCCCCGTCTGGCCGCTTCGCGACCGGTAGGGTAGGGGTTGGGCGCCCGTCCCGCCCCGACCTGCCGCATGTCGCTCAGTCCCCTCATCGCCGTTCCCCTCGCCGCTCTCCTGTCGTCCGGGCTGATCATCGCCTTGCGGCCGCTGCTCCAGCGCTACGCACTGGCACGGCCGAATGCCCGCTCCAGCCACCGGATCCCGACCCCGCAGGGCGGCGGCATCGCGGTGGTATCGGCCGCGCTCGCGGCTTTCGTCGTGCTGGCTGGCATGCCCGGGGGCGAGATCGCGGCGCTCGCGACCGGCACGGTCGCCTTGAGCGTCATCGGCGCCGTCGACGACATCCGGCCCCTCTCGGTGAGGCTGCGGCTGCCGCTCCAGGCGGCCTCCGTGGTGCTGGTGCTCACGGCCGCCGGCGGGCAGCTGGTGCCGGACCTGCCCCTCTGGCTCGAACGTGTCCTCGCGATCCTGGCCGGGCTGTGGTTCGTCAACCTCACGAACTTCATGGACGGCCTCGACTGGATGACGGTGGCCGAGATGGTACCGGTGCTCGGCGCCCTCCTGGCCTTCGGCCTCGCCGGCCGCCTGCCGGCCGACGCGACCCTGGTGGCGGCGGCGCTCCTCGGAGGGCTTCTCGGCTTCGCGCCGTTCAACCGGCCGGTGGCCAAGCTCTTCCTCGGTGATGTCGGCTCGCTGCCGATCGGGCTGATCGTCGCCTGGCTGCTCTACCGGCTCGCCGGGCCGCAGGATTCGGGCGAGGGGAGTCTCGCCGCCGCGATCCTGCTGCCGCTCTACTACCTCGCCGACGCGACCCTGACCCTCGGCCGCCGGGCGCTCGCCGGTGAGCCGGTCTGGCAGGCGCATCGCAGCCATTTCTACCAGCGCGCCACGAGCAACGGGCGCTCGGTGCCCTTCGTGGTCGGGGCGGTCTTCGTCCTGAACCTCGCCCTGGCGCTCCTCGCCGCCGCGACCCTGGCGGTGCCGGGCTGGACGATGTCGCTCGTCGCCCTCGCTCTCGGCGCCGGGCTCGTCGCCGGCCTGCTCCGGCTCTTCGCCCTGCCCGCCATCCGGAACGCCGCCGCATGACCGCTCCCCTCGTCGCCCTCACCGGCTCGACCGGCTTCATCGGCCGCCACCTCCTGGCAGCGCTGACCGCCCGGGGCTACCGGGTGCGGGTGCTGCTGCGCCGGCCGGTGGAGCTGCCGCCGGGCATCAGCGGCGCGGTGGTGGGCGACCTCGCCCGGCCGCAGAACATGGCGGCGGCCCTGTCCGGCGCCGACGCAGTGGTGCACTCGGCCGGCCTCGCCCACGCGATGTCGGGGGCGCCGGAGGACGATTACCGGACCTTCAACACCGAGGCGACCCGCGGCCTCGCCCAGGCGGCCGCCCGCGCCCGGGTGCGCCGCTTCGTGTTCCTGTCCTCGATCCGGGCTCAGGTTGGTCCCTCCGCCGCCGGAATCCTCACCGAGGCCGACGCCCCGGCCCCGACCGACGCTTACGGCCGCTCGAAGCTCGCCGCCGAGGAGGCGCTGGCGGACATCGACATCGACTACGTGTCGCTGCGACCGGTGCTGGTCTACGGGCCCGGCCAGAAGGGCAACATGGCGGCGCTGATGCGGCTCGCCGCCGCCCCGTACCCGCTCCCCCTCGGGGGGTTGGCCGGGCGGCGCTCGCTGGTCTCGGTAGAGTCCTTGAGCGATGCCGTCGACGCGGTCCTGCGGGCACCCGGTGCCTTGCGCCGGCCGCTGATCGTCGGCGAGGCCGAACCGCTGCGGGTGCCGGAGATGATCGCGTCCTTACGCGCCGGCCTCGGCCGTCGGCCGGGCCTCGTGCCGGTGCCGCAGGCGCTCCTCGACGCAGGCTTGGCGCTGACCGGGCGGAGCGCGCTGCGCGAGGTCCCGATGTTGTCGCACGACTCGTTGATAAGCTCCATGT
>JAEWKL010000077.1 GCA_023386115.1 Pseudomonadota bacterium | reverse complement strand
GGATCGGGCTCGCCCTCTACTTCGCCTCACAGGGGGCCGGCCGGGGCGGCTGGCCCCTGGTGGCGGGGCTCGCCCGCATAGCCGTGTCGATCGGCGGCGGCGTCCTGGCGCTCCGCCTCGGACTCGGGCTCGACGGGGTCTTCCTGGCCCTCGGCCTCGGCCTCGCCGCGCTCGGGCTCATCAATGCCGGCGCGGTCGCCGCCGGAATGTGGTTTCGCGGGGAGCGGGCTGCGGCGCCCCTCCTCGTGGCAGCGGGAGGGGACTAGGGATGGGGCGGGACCTGTATCTGGACGATCTGGCGCCGGGCCAGGTCTACGGCTCGGGCGAGACGACCGTGACCGAGGCCGACATCGTCCGCTTCGCGAAGACCTTCGACCCGCAGCCCTTCCACCTCGACGCGGAGCAGGCCACGGCGACGTTCTTCGGCGGCCTCGCGGCGAGCGGCTGGCACACGGCGGCGCTCACCATGCGGCTCCTCGTCGACAGTGAGATGCGACTCGCCGGCGGCATCATCGGAGCCGGCATGGACGAGTTGCGCTGGCCCAGGCCCCTGCGCCCCGGCGACACGATCCGTCTGGAGAGCGAGGTGATGGAGGTGCGCCCCTCCCGCTCGCGGCCGAGCCAGGGCCTCGCCAAGGTCCGCACCACGACGCTGAACCAGGACGGGGAGGCGGTGCAGGTGCTCGTGGCCAATCTGCTGGTGGTGCGCCGGCCCGAGGGATGAGGGCTCGTATCGCCGACCGATGTTCTCGACGATATCGACACCTCGGCGTCATTCCGGGGCCGCACGGCGCAACCCGGGCCCCAGAACCGCCGGATGTTCAGGATGAAGCGGGATGCATTTTCGCCGGGTCCGGTACTCCCTGATCGTCTGGATCCTGGGCTCTCGCCTTCGGCGAGCCCCGGGATGACCCTGTGAGGTGGAGACGCCGGCATCAGGTCTTCACGATGCCGGCGCCGGATCATCCTTCGCCCCGGATCAACCCGCCAACCGCACCCGCGCCGGGTTGCCGACCGCGATCCCGCCCGCCGGCACGTCGCGGGTGACCACGCTGCCCGCCCCGATGATGGCGTCGTCGCCGATCGTCACGCCCGGCAGGATCATCGCCCCGCCGCCGATCCACACATTCGCCCCGATGACCACCGGCCGGCCGAATTCGAGCATCTGCCGGCGCTGCACCGGATCGCGCGGGTGGTCGGCGGTGAGGATCTGCACGCCCGGCCCGATCTGCGTCATGTCGCCGATCGTCACCTGCACCACGTCGAGGATGCAGCAGTTGAAGTTGAGGAAGACGCCGCGGCCGAGGCTGATGTTGTAGCCGTAGTCGCAATAGAAGGGCGGACGGATGTTGCAGCCCTCGCCGACCCGGGCGAAGGCCTCCGCCATCAGCGCCTGCCGCTCCGGTTGGCTCAGGGTGGTGCGGGCATTGTAGCGGTCCATCCACTCCGAGATGCGCCGGTTGTCGGCCACGAGCTCGGGATCGTCGGCGATGTAGAGCTCGCCGGCGAGCATCTTCTGCTTCTGGCTCGTCATGGTCATCGCTCTCGGTCCTCCGCCAAGCATCGTTCCGCCGGCGCGGAGGGCCGGTGCCGAAGTGGCCACCGGTTCGGCGACGAAATGATGCACGAACAAGACGCTCGGCAGAATGGCCCTGTGCCACTCTGCTGAGGGTCGGCGCATCCTCCGCGCCGATGCGTACATATGTACACATCGAGCCCGAAATGCCAACCGACGCGAGACCCGCTTGCCCGCCGCCACACGCCGCTACGATCCCGACCGCCGCGCCCGCATCCTGCAGGCGACCCTCGACACGATCGCTGCGCACGGCGTCGCCGGAACGACTCACCGGCGGATCGCCGCCGCGGCGGACGTCCCGCTCGGCTCGATGACCTACCATTTCGCCGGTCTCGACGACCTGCTGACCGAGGCGTTCACGCTGCTGGCCGACACGGTCGCAGCCCGGTTCACCGAGCGGCTTGCCGCCGCCGAGACCCGCGCGGAAGCCTGCGAGGCGGTGGTCGACCTCGTCGTCGACGACGCTTACGCCACGCCCCGCAACCTGCTCTTGAGCTACGAGCTCTACGCCTACGCGGCCCGGGTGCCCGCCCTGCGCCGCGTCATGCAGGACTGGATGGGCAAGAGCCGGACCGCCCTGGAGCAGCATTTCGCCCCCGAGACCGCCCGCGCCCTCGACGCGATGATCGAGGGCCTGTCGATCCACCGCTCGGTCGACCTGGCGCCCGCCGACCGCAACGAGGTCCGGGCGATCGTCGCCCGCCTGACGAGCGCCGCGCTCCCGCTTCCTTGAAAAGCTTGAGCCGGCCCCGCATATCCGCCCGCGACGATTTGTTCCCATCGGAGAACCGACACGTGAGCGAGACTGTGGAGCGGCATTCGTTCGGCGCCGAGGTCGGGCGCCTCCTGGACCTCGTGGTCCACGCCCTCTACTCCGAGCGCGAGATTTTTCTGCGCGAGCTCGTCGCCAACGCCGCCGACGCGGTCGACCGGCGCCGGTTCTCGGCGCTGACCGACTCCGCCCTGGCCCTGCCGGCGGATGCCAAGGTGCGGATCAGCCCCGACAAGGCGGCCCGGACCCTGACCATCTCGGATCCCGGGATCGGCATGGCCAAGGACGAGCTGGCGCAGAACCTCGGCACCATCGCGCGCTCCGGCACCCGGGCCTTCAGCCAGTCGCTCGCCGACGCCAAGCCCGAGGAACGCCCGAGCCTGATCGGCCAGTTCGGCGTCGGCTTCTATTCCGCCTTCATGGTCGCCGACCGGGTTGAGGTCACCTCGCGCAAGGCCGGCTCGGACGAGGCCTGGATCTGGGCCTCGGAAGGGCAGGGCGAGTACACGCTGGCGCCCGCGACCCGCGCGGAGCCCGGCACCGACATCGTCCTGCACATGAAGGCCGATGCGGAAGAGTACCTCGAGCCGCTTCGCCTCGAGACCGTCGTGCGCAAATGGGCCGACCACATCACCGTGCCGGTGACGCTGGTGCGCGACGGCGAGGACGTCCCGGGCACCAAGGGCACGGCTTTGTGGCGCAAGCCCAAGTCGGAGGTGAGCGAGGAGGAATACACCGAGTTCTACCGTCAGGTGGCGCATGCCTTCGACAAGCCCTGGGCGACCCTGCACTGGCGGGCGGAGGGCCAGCTCGAATTCACCGCGCTCCTGTTCGTGCCGGGCATGAAGCCGTTCCTCGCCGTCGAGGAGGAGCGCGAGAGCAAGGTCCGCCTGCATGTGCGCCGGATGTTCATCACCGACGAGGCCGGGCTGCTGCCGTCCTGGCTGCGCTTCGTGCAGGGCGTGGTCGATACCGAGGACCTGCCGCTCAACGTCTCGCGCGAGATGCTGCAGGCCACCCCCGTCCTCGCCCGCATCCGCCGCGCAGTGACGGCTAAGGTGCTCTCGGAGCTGAAGACCCGGTCGAAGGAAGCGGAATCCTACGCCACCTTCTGGCAGGCCTTCGGGCCGGTGCTGAAGGAGGGGCTGTGGGAGGATGCCGAGCACCGCCAGGACATCGCCAACCTCCTGCGCTTCCGCTCCTCGACGGTCGAGGGCTGGACCTCGCTCGCCGACTACGTCTCGCGCATGAAGCCGAACCAGGAGGCGATCTACATCCTGGTCGGCGACGACACCGAGGCGCTGAAGCGCTCGGCCCAGATCGAGGGCTTCTCCGCCCGCGGCCTCGAAGTGCTGCTGCTCTCCGACCACGTCGACGCGTTCTGGCCCGAGCGGCTCGACAGCTTCGAGGGCAAGCCGATCCGCAGCATCACGCAGGGCGGCGACGACCTCTCGGCCTTCGAGCCCGAGGTCTCCGAGGCGGACGCTCCGGCCGACCTCACCGACCTGCTGCCGAAGCTGAAGGAGGCGCTCAAGGACGACGTCTCCGACGTCAAGGCGAGCCAGCGCCTCGTCGACAGCGCGGTGCTGCTCTCGGCCTCGGCCTTCGGGCCCGACCTGCAGATGCAGCGCCTCTTGCGCCGCGCCGGCCGCGGCATGGGGGGCGGCCAGCCGGTGCTGGAGCTGAACCCGCGCCATCCGCTGATCCGCCGCATCGCCGAGCGGGCGGCAGCCGGCGAGGATGTGGGGGAGGCGGCCCAGACCCTCGTCGACCTCGCCCATGTCCAGGGCGGCGACCCGCCGCGCGATCCCGTCGCCTTCGCCCGCCGGGTGGCGGCGGCCCTGGCGCAGGGGTGATGGCGCATTGATCCGTCATGAGGGGAGGGGGCGACGAGCCTCCTCCCCTTTTTGCATGTCATGCGGCGTCTGCTGATCTTTCCCCAGACAAATCGAGCGCGGCATCGCCTGGAGAGGGGGAACGCGCCACGGTACAGGACACGGCATGGTGTGCGGTGTGGAAGCGAAGGCCGCCACGCCAGAACCCTCCCCCCCTTTGCGGGGGAGGTGGTCCTCGCGTCAGCAAGGGCCGGGCCGGGACGAAGTCCCGCAGAGGGGCAGCGCGACGCTGATCCAGAGGGCGCCCTTCAGAACGGTTCAATCTCATCCGGAAGCGTGGCTCCCCTCTCCCGGCCTACTCCGTAGGCCACCCTCCCCCGCAGAGGGGGGAGGGGTCATGCTCGCGGCCGTCGCTCCCGCACCCGCGCCGCCTTCTGCGTCGTGTATTGCGACGCGCTCCATCCCGACCCGATCGCTCTGGCCTATTGGGGCATTCCGGCCGCTGCGCGACGCGGGTATTGTTCGCTTGCAAGTACTGCCTGGACACCGGTCCCGCCAGGATGGTCGCGTCGCGATGACCCGACACATCCCGGACGGCAGGAGATGCACTCGCACCAGCATTGTCCCCGAATGACCCTGCCGTAAGCGGGACGAGGGGAGCCCCCACCTTCTGGTACGTTGTATTCCGCACAGGAAGACCGAACACTCGCCATGGAGGAATCCCGATGAGCTTCACCCTCGTCCAGCAAGCCACGCCGCGCCTGCACCGCTCCGAGCTGGCGGTACCGGGCTCGAACCCGACCTTCATGGAGAAGTCGGCGAAATCCGCCGCCGACGTGATCTTCCTCGACCTGGAAGACGCCGTCGCACCCGACGACAAAGAGCAGGCGCGCAAGAACATCGTCCAGGCCCTCAACGATATCGATTGGGGGACGAAGACGATGATGATCCGCATCAACGGCCTCGACACCCACTACATGTACCGCGACGTGATCGACATCGTGGAGGCCTGTCCGCGCCTCGACATGATCCTGATCCCGAAGGTCGGCGTGCCCCAGGACGTCTACGCCATCGACGTGCTGGTGACGCAGATCGAACAGGCCAAACGGCGCGAGAAGAAGATCGGCTTCGAGGTGCTGATCGAGACGGCGCTCGGCATGGCCAATGTCGAGGCGATCGCCCAATCCTCGAAGCGCCTGGAGGCGATGTCCTTCGGCGTCGCCGACTACGCCGCCTCGCTGCGCGCCCGCTCCACCGTGATCGGCGGCGTCAATCCGGACTACTCGGTGCTCACCGACAAGGACGAGGCCGGCGGACGCCAGACCCACTGGCAGGATCCGTGGCTGTTCGCGCAGAACCGGATGCTGGTCGCCTGCCGCGCCTACGGCCTGCGGCCGATCGACGGGCCGTTCGGCGACTTCTCCGATCCGGACGGCTATCGCTCGGCGGCGCGGCGCTGCGCTGCGCTCGGCTTCGAGGGCAAGTGGGCGATCCACCCCTCGCAGATCGATCTCGCCAACGAGGTCTTCACCCCGAGCGAGGCCGAGGTCACCAAGGCCCGGCGGATCCTCGCGGCGATGGAGGAGGCGGCCAAGGCCGGCCGCGGCGCCGTCTCCCTCGACGGGCGGCTGATCGACATCGCGTCGATCCGCATGGCCGAGGCGCTGATCGGCAAGGCCGACGCGATGGCGCACGCCTGACGCACAAGCGGCGAGAAGCGGCGGCGCGCCAGGAGACAGCGTGCCGTTCCGCCCCTGCGGCGGCGGTCCTGCCCGCCGCGCAGAAACGACGCACGGTCCTCGCATACTGCAGAAACAGTCCAATGTCATACGCCTGAAGCATGCTGGTCCGCGTGACCGCTTCGGCGGCTCGGACATTTGTCTTAGGGCCGGCTCCGGACTTGTGGAAGCGCGCGACCGATGAGATCAGAACAAGGCGCTGAACCAAAGAAGCGCCGGCGCGGTGGGTGGCTCATGGCCCTCGTGATCCTGGCGGGAGCGGGCGGCGCCTATGCGTGGCAGAGCCGCCAGCAGGCCGAGACCGCGAAGCCCGCCGCGCGAGCTCCGGCCGCGGTGCCGGTGACCGTCGCGCAGGTCGAGCAGGGCCCGTTCGGGGTGGTGCTCGGCAGCCTCGGCACGGTGCAGGCCTACAACACCGTGCAGGTGCGCAGCCGGGTCGACGGCGAGATCCTGAAGATCGGCTTTCGCGAGGGTCAGGTGGTCAGGAAGGGCGACCTGCTCGCCCAGGTCGATCCGCGCCAGTACCAAGCCGCCCTAGACCAGGCCAGGGCGAAGAAGACCCAGGACGAAGCGAACCTCAAGAACGCCAAGGCCGACCTCGAGCGCTACACCAAGCTCGGCGACTACGCCTCGCGCCAGCAGACCGAGACGCAGGGCGCGCAGGTGAGCCAGCTCACCGCGCAGGTCGCCTCCGACCAGGCGGCGATCGACAACGCGGCGACGCAGCTCTCCTACGCGACGATCCAGGCGCCGATCGACGGCGTCACCGGCTTCCGCCAGATCGATATCGGCAACATCGTCAACGCCGCGCAACAGACCGCGATCGTCACCATCACCCAGGTCGAGCCGATCTTCGTGGTCTACACGGCGCCCGAGGAGCAGCTGCGCGAGGTGGCGAAGGCCCTCGCCGCCGGCCCCGTGCCGGTCGAGGCCTGGAGCACCGACGGGATGACCAAGCTCTCGGCGGGCCGCCTCGACCTCGTCAACAACCAGGTCGACACCGCGACCGGCACGGTCCGGCTGAAGGCCTCCTTCGCCAACAAGGACCACGCCCTGTGGCCGGGCCTGTCGGTCTCGACGCGGATGCGCACCGGCACGATTGCCGACGCCGTCACGGTGCCGGACGACGCGGTGCAGCACGGGCCGAAGGGGCTCTACGCCTTCGTGGTCGACGACCAGAGACGAGCCCGCATGCAGCCGATCGCGGTCGGCCGCTCCACCGACGGCCGCACCCAGGTGACGAAGGGGCTGACGCCGGGCCAGACCGTGATCTGGCGCGGCCAGTCGCGGGTGCAGGAGGGGGCGCTCGTCGCCGAGGCCAAGCCGGCGGCAGCCGAGGGCAAGCCGGCGGCGCAGGACGCGCATCGCGCGGACAACGCCGCTCTGGCCTCCAGCGAGGCACACTGACATGCAGTTCGGGTCCGAGCAGGAGAATGCCGCGCGTACCGGCATCTCCGGCTACTTCATCCGCTTTCCCGTCGCGACCTCGCTCATCATGGCGGGGATCCTGTTCATCGGCATCGTGGCCTATCCGCTGCTCGGCGTGGCGCCGCTGCCGCAGGTCGACTTCCCGACGATCCAGGTGACGGCCCAGCTGCCAGGCGGCAGCCCGGAGACGATGGCCTCCTCGGTGGCCCAGCCGCTGGAGCGCCAGTTCGCCCAGATTCCCGGCGTCAGCCAGATGACCTCGACGAGCGCGTTGGGCATCTCGTCGATCACGGTGCAGTTCGACCTCAACCGCAACATCGACGCGGCGTCGAACGACATCCAGGCGGCGATCAACGCCGCCGGCGGGCAGCTCCCGAAGACCCTGCCGAGCCCGCCGACCTACCGCAAGGTGAACCCGGCCGATTCGCCGATCCTGCTGCTCTCGGTCACCTCCGACACCCTGCCCTTGATCGAGGTCGACGACGCCGCCGACGTGCAGCTGGCGCAGCGCATCAGCCAGGTCTCGGGCGTCGGCCAGGTGCTGATCGGCGGCCAGCAGAAGCCGGCGGTGCGGGTACAGATCGATCCGGCGAAGCTCGTCGCCAAGGACCTGTCCCTGGAGGATGTGCGCACCCAGCTCTCGATCACCACGGTCAACAGCCCGAAGGGCAGCTTCGACGGCGCGACCCGTAGCTACACGGTCTACGCCAACGACCAGCTGACGCTCGCCAAGGACTGGAACGACGTCATCATCGCCTACCGCAACGGTGCGCCCTTGCGGGTGCGCGACATCGGCCGGGCGGTGGCGGGGCCGGAGGACACCAAGCAGGCGGCCTGGGCCAACGGCCAGCGCGGCGTGTTCCTGGTGATCTTCAAGCAGCCCGGCGCCAACGTCATCGACACCGTCGACCGGATCAAGGCCGAGCTGCCCCGCATCACCGCCTCGCTGCCGGCGGGCGTGACGGTGAAGACGCTGAGCGACCGCACCCAGACCATCCGCGCCTCGGTGGAGGACGTGCAGTTCACGCTGCTCATCACCATCGCGCTCGTCGTGGCGGTGATCTTCGTCTTCCTGCGCTCGGTCTGGGCGACCATCATTCCGAGCGTGACGGTGCCGCTGGCGCTGCTCGGCGCCTGCGCGCTGATGTGGATGGCCGGCTACACCCTCGACAACCTGTCGCTGATGGCGCTCACCATTGCGGTCGGCTTCGTCGTCGACGACGCGATCGTGGTGCTCGAGAACATCGCCCGCTACGTCGAGGAGGGGATGAAGCCGATGCAGGCGGCGCTCAAGGGCGCCGGCGAGATCGGCTTCACCATCGTGTCGATCTCGGTCTCGCTGATCGCGGTGCTGATCCCCCTCCTCCTGATGGGCGGCATCATCGGCCGTCTCTTCCGGGAATTCGCGGTCGTGCTGTCGATGACGATCGGCGTCTCGGCCTTCGTGTCGCTGTCGCTGACCCCGATGATGGCCTCACGGTTCCTGAAAGAACACAAGGCCGAGCAGCACGGCAGATTCTACCGCTGGAGCGAGCGGTTCTTCGACGGGATGCTGCACGCCTACGAGTCGGCTCTCGACGTGGCGCTCCGCCACCACGTCATCACGTTCCTGACCTTCCTCGGCACGGTGGCGCTCACCGGCTACCTGTTCGTCGTCATCCCGAAGGGCTTCTTCCCGCAGCAGGATACCGGCCTCATCGTCGGCATCACCGAGGGCGGGCAGGACATCTCGTTCTCCGCGATGGAGGACCGCCAGCGGGCGGTCGGCGCGGTGGTCCAGGCCGATCCGGATGTGGCGAGCGTCGCGATGTCGATCGGCGGCAGCGGCCAGGCCCTCAATTCCGGCCGGATGTTCATCACCCTCAAGCCCCGGGACGAGCGCGAGGCGAACGCCTTCCAGATCATCGACCGCCTGCGGCCGAAGCTCGGGCAGCTGGAGGGCGTCAAGGTCTTCCTCCAGGCCTCGCAGGACGTGCGCACCGGCGGGCGCGCCTCGCGCACGCAGTTCGAGTACACCTTGCAGGACCCGAACCTCGACGAGCTGAACACCTGGTCGCCGCGGCTGCTCGACAAGCTGAAGACCCTGCCGGAGCTGCGCGACGTCGCCACCGACCAGCAGACCAGCGGCACGACCCTGACCCTGGCGATCAACCGCGACGCCGCTTCGCGCTTCGGCATCACGCCGCAGCTCATCGACGACACGCTCTACGACGCGATCGGGCAGCGCCAGGTGGCGCAATACTTCACCCAGCTCAACAGCTACCACGTGGTGATGGAGATCCTGCCGGCGCTCCAGGGCAACCCGGATAGCTTGCGCAACATCTACGTGAAATCGCCGACCACCGGAGGCCAGGTGCCGCTCGCCGCCTTCGCCACCTGGACCACCGAGCCGGTGCGGCCGCTCTCGATCAGCCACCAGGGCCAGTTCCCCTCGGTGACGATCAGCTTCAACCTCGCACCCAACGTTGCCCTCGGGCAGGCCACGACGGCGATCGACAACGCCGCCAAGGAGATCGGCGTGCCGGCGACCCTCGCGACCGGGTTCCAGGGCACCGCGCAGGCGTTCCAGCAATCGCTCTCGACGGTGCCGCTCCTGATCCTCGCCGCGCTCGTCGTGGTCTACCTGATCCTCGGCATCCTCTACGAGAGCTACATCCACCCGCTGACGATCCTCTCGACCCTGCCCTCGGCCGGCGTCGGCGCGCTCGCGATGCTGCTGTGGTTCGGCTACGATTTCAGCCTGATCGCACTCATCGGCGTCATCCTGCTGATCGGCATCGTGAAGAAGAACGGCATCATGCTGGTCGATTTCGCGATCGTGGCCGAGCGCCACGAGGGCATCGGCCCTAAGGAGGCGATCCGCAAGGCGGCCCTGCTGCGCTTCCGCCCGATCCTGATGACCACGATGGCGGCGCTTCTCGGCGGCATCCCCTTGATGTTCGGCACCGGCACCGGCTCGGAGATCCGCCAGCCGCTCGGCTATGCCATGGTCGGCGGCCTCGCGGTGAGCCAGGTGCTGACGCTGTTCACCACGCCGGTGATCTACATCTACCTCGACACGCTCTCGACCTTCCTGTCCGGCGGCTCGCACGGGACGCAGGCCGAGGACGAGCCCCGACAGGACGAGACCCAAGGGGACGAGGAGCCGCCGCAACTGCGCGAGGCGGCGGAGTAGGGGCGCCGTCCCTCAAACGGGCTCCGTCCCTCCGCCGGGCGCCCGGCGCTCCGACACCCGCAGCGCCATGGTGCAGTGGACGCCATCCGCCTCCAACGCGTAGGTCGTCTCCGCGCCGAGCTGGTAGGGGAGCACGCGCTCGATCAGCTCGCGGCCCGATCCGTTTCCCTGCGGGGCGGTACCGGCGGCGGGCATCGTCACGTCGCGCTCGCGCCAGTCGACATGCAGCCAGGGCTCCCCCCTCCGCTCCACGCGCCAGCGGATGTCGAGCCGCGCTCCGGGCTGCGAGAACGCCCCGTACTTGATCGCGTTGGTGGCGAGTTCGTGCAGGGCGAGCGCGAAGGTCTGCACCGTGGAGGAGCGCAAGGCGACACCCGTCGGACCCGCCAGGGTGACCTGGTCGGCCTGGCCGTCCAGCGCCGCCAGCTCCATGCGGAGCAACTCGTCGAAGGTGACGCGCTCCCCCTCCGCCAGGCGCGACAGCAAGTCCTGGACGCGGGCGAGGGCGGCCAGCCTGCCGCCGAAGCGGGTGCTGAAATCGGCGAGATCGACCGAGCGCGCCATGGTCTTGTCAGCCAGGGCACGGAGCACGCCCAGAAGGTTGCGGGTCCGGTGCTGAAGCTCGGCAAGCAGGATCTGCTGGCGCTCCTGCAATTCACGCAGATCCTGAATGTCGATGGCCGCACCGAACCAGCGGGTGATGTCCCCGTCCAGGCCGCGGATCGGCACCTGCCGCACCAGGTGCCAGCGATGGGAGCCGTCCGTCCGGCGGATGCGCTGCTGGCGCTCGACCGGATCGCCGGTTGCGAAGGCGTGCGCGAAGGCCGCACGGGTCGCCTCGACGTCGTCGGGATGGATCGCGTCGAGCCAGCCGTCATCCTGGACATCAATGCGATCCTGGCCGGTATAGGATCGCCAGCGGTGGTTGATGGCGATGTTGCCGCCTTCCGCATCGCACCACCAGAGCATGGCCGGCACGAGCTCGACCGTCAGCCGCAGCCTCTCCTCGCTGTCGCGCAGGGCGCGTTCGGCCTCCTCTCGCCGCCGGTCGGTGAGAATGCGCCCGGTTGTCTCGGTGGCGATGTTCAGGATGCCGCCGACGGATCCGTCCGCGAGCCGGATCGGGTCCAGACCGAAGCTGAACCAAGCCTCCTCGATCCGGCCGTCGCGGTCCAGCGGCAGGCAGCGGTCCCGGACCTGGGCGGCGCCCCGTCCGGCGAGAACGCCCGCGAGCATCGGTCCGATCTCGCCCCAGATCTCCGAAAAAACTTCGCGCGCCGGCCGACCGAGCGCGCCGGGATGCTTGGCGCCGATGAGCCGGCGCCACGCGTCATTGAAGACGAGGACGAAATCGGGCCCCCAGTAGAGGCCGATCGGGGTGGTCGCCGAGAGGATGAGGTCGATGGCGGCCCGCAACGGCGGAGGCCAGGTCTCGACTGGCCCGAGCGGCGTCGCGGACCAATCGTGATCCCGGATGCACTGAGCCATCTCGCCGTTGCCGGACGGCCAGGTCATGACGACACCGACCCTCCCGACGGACCCAGTCGTACCGCAGGGATAGCATGTCCGCTCGACAGTCGCGAGCCGCACTTTCCTGCCTGGCACGCCCTGTTCACGGTCGAGCCGGCCTTCGCGAGGGCGCGACAGTGACAGGAGATTCGAACAACGGCCGTTCATGGTGCGATCGGACGCTGCTCCCGCTCATCGAGCGCGCCGTCTCGTCTAAGGCGAACCGGATCCCCTTGCGCGGCTCAATGATCCCGCCGCAGGATTTGCCCTTGCGGCGGCGCGGCCGTCGGCGCGAGGTGGCTGCGCCCTCAGGCCACCGCTGCCCGCTGCTGCAGGCTCAGCAGCATGTTGGCGATCTGGCGCACCTGCAACTCGCTGTCCTGCAGCTCCTTCTTGCGGGCACCCCCATAGGCGAATTCGTCATGGTCGATCCCCGGCACCGGCAGGCCGGATTCCTCGAAGTAGCGCTCGAGGCGCGCGAGAAGCTGCTCCCAGACGCCGAGGCGCGACCAGCGGATGAAGGTCTGGGCCGCCATCCACCACGGGCCGTAATGCGCGGGGACGGCACGCCAGTTGGTGTCGTGCCAGTGACGCCAGAGTATCGCGTCGATGGTTCGCTTGAGATCGTGAGGCTGCGTCTTGCCGCGAGGCCTGCAGCCTTCGAGCAAGGGTGCGAGCACCGCCCACTGCGCCTCCGTCAACATAAACATCCCCTCGCTCACGCTTCTGCCGGAAGGCAGATTACCAAAGGTAATCTGCTACTTCAATCGGGATACCCACCGCCGGTTGAAGATTGTTGTCTCGGCGCAACATGGGAAGGGGTGCCGCTCGTTTGTGTTCGAACATGTGACTCATGTCAGATCTCATAATATTACTTCAAAGAATAGGTGTTTCGGTATGTAACCACTTGTAAATCACAAAATCCTATGCCGAAGCATAGTGAGGTTGGAACGGTAAAAAATTAAAACGAATTCGACCACATCGCTGCCGTTGATGACAAGAAATCCACGACCGGCCGCGACCCCGACCGTCTGGCTTATTTTTCCGAAGCCGGCGAACGACGTGCGTTGTCGGCAAGCATGACGGACATCTTACGGCTGACTTTTGCTACGTCGCAGCACCCGAGAGCGATCGCACGACCCTGAAGCCTCTAGGACAGCCGGTGGGACGATCCGTGCGGCTCCGGACGAGGGGCGTGCGCCGGCGCGAATGGGGCTGTCGTCGCGCCGTCGATCGGATCGACGCGGGGCCGGGGCAGGGAAGGGTGCAGCCGACACGGTTCAGGAGATCGGCGCGCCGCCGGCCTGGGACCGGCGACGCCCCCCCGCTTCGCGATGCGTATCCCGCAGCCTCTTCGAACAGACTCGTTCGAAG
>JAEWKL010000811.1 GCA_023386115.1 Pseudomonadota bacterium | reverse complement strand
CAAGCCGCCGGGGGTGGCAGCATGCGCCCTGCCCGGGCGGGGGCCCACGGCCCCGCCCCGCGATGATGTCACGCCATCGGGAGCGGCGCCCTCGCCTCCTGCACCACCGCTTCCTGCCGCCAGGTCGAGGGCTGGTCCGAGGCTCCTGTCCCGAGCGGGCATTGCACCATCACGCTGTCGCCCCAGCGGCCGTGGCGGTAGGCCACGGCCGGCAGGTGGCCGACCTTGGTGAAGCCGCAGGCCTCGTGCAGGCGCAAGGACGCCTCGTTCTCGGCGTCGATGTACCCGATCATCTGGCGGTAGCCCCCCGCGGCGCAGGCCTCGATCAGCGCCGGCAGCAGGCGTCGGCCGATGCCGGCATGCAGATGCCCGGCATGGACGTAGATCGAGTGCTTGAGCGTGTAGCGGTAGGCCGGCCGCTTGCGGAACGGCACCGCGTAGGCGTAGCCCGCCACCACCCCGTGGCGCTCGGCCACGAGGTGGGGCAGGCGCTTCGAGCGCATGTTCTTGCGCCGGCGCTTGAGATCGTCCGGCACGAGCCTTTCCTCCTCGAAGTCGCCGGTATCGCCGACGCCGTGGCGGATATGGTGCTCGTAGATCTCGATCATCGCGGCCACGTCCGCGTCCGTCGACGGGCGGATCACGATCCCCGGCTGGGCGGCGATCGAATCCATCAGCGCCCCTCCCGCAGCACGTAGGTGTAGAAGCGGATGCGCCCGTCCGGCTCGACCTGGCGGTAGACGCCCTGGATCTCGGCCTCGAAACCCGGGAACAGGTTGGCGGCGGCCTCGAACATCTTGAAGTAGTCGAGCATGGGCTTGGCTCGCTCGTCGAGCCGCTCGCCCGGCAGCACCGTGCCGATGCCGGGCGGATAGACCAGCATCAGCGTCGTGGCGACGCGCCCCTCGGCCTCGGCGATCGGCACGAAGTCGACGTTGTTGCGGGTCAGCATCTGCGCCGCGGCCTTCGGCGGCATCACCATCTCGGGCAGGTGCTCGGGCATGAACTGCTTGCGCTGGAGACCCGAGGTGCCGGCCTGCCGGTGGAAGGTGTGATAGTCGGCGCAGAGGTCGCGCAGGCGCACCCCGCCGTAGCGCTGCGGCCGGCGCCGGACGAATTCCGGCATCGCCTCTTCGAGCAGCACGTTGTCGTCGTGCAGGCGCTTGAAGGCGACGAGCCCCGAGATCAGCGTGCCGGCCTTCGAGGATTCGACGCCCGGGGTGAGCAGGAAGAGCAGCGAGTTGAGGTCGTTCTTCTCCGCGACGATGCGGTTCTCGCGCAGGTACTGGGCGACGATCGGGGCCGGCACGCCGTG
Source organism: Pseudomonadota bacterium (assembly GCA_023386115.1). GTDB lineage: Bacteria > Pseudomonadota > Alphaproteobacteria > Rhizobiales > Beijerinckiaceae > Methylobacterium. The sequence goes on along the minus strand of JAEWKL010000811.1, from coordinate 5,802 downwards.
CTCGGCGTACTCGCCGGTCTGCCGGTCGAAGCCGGGGGTGAGCACCGTGAGCTTGTTCGGGTCGGTGATGGCATAGCCCGGCGCCACGTGGGTGAAGCCGTGCCAGCCGGCACCGGGCTTCAGCTCCCAGTGGCGCGGGTCGGAGGCGAGCTCGTCGGTCGGCAGGCTCTCCCACGGCACTTCCGTGCCGCCGGCGCCCGTCGCCAGGTCGGGCACGAAGGGATCGAAGAACCAGCGCCGCTTCGGGTCGCGCTCGTTCTCCTCGAACTCCTTGCGGATCGCCCGCACCTTCTTGCGCCACTCGATGCCGAGCCGGATCGTGTCGTCCCACAGGATCATGCCCGAGCGCCCCTTCATCATCTGGGCGCCGACGTCGAGGGAGGCGAAGAGCGGGTAGAACGGCGAGGTCGAGGCGTGGACGAGGAAGCTCTCGTTGAGGCGCCGGTGCTCCACCCGCCGGGTCTGGCCGCGGATATGGCCGTCCTTGGTGTGGATCTGCGAGGCCTGGGAGAAGCTCGCGAGCTGCTTGTGGGTCGATTGCGTGGCGATGATGCCGGGCGAGGTCTCGTCCAGCCCGGTCAGCCCCATGGCGTAGCGGCCCTGGAACAGCGGATGGAACTTCATGAAGCCGGCCCAGGCCTCGTCGAACAGGATGTAGTCGCAGAGGTGGCCGATCCTGGCGACGATCTCGCGGGCGTCGTAGATCGTGCCGTCATAGGTGCATTGCTCGATCACGGCGACGCGGAACGGGCGCTCACGGCGCCACGCCTCCTTGTCCTTGACGAGCGGATTGTTGCGGATCTTCTGGCGGATCTTGTCCTCGTCCAGCGCCTCGTGGAAGATCGGGCCGATCAGCCCGTAGGCGTTGCGGTCGGTCTCGAGGAAGATCGGGATGCCGCCGCCGAGGAACAGCGCGCCGTGATGCGCCGCCTTGTGGTTGTTGCGGTCGAACAGCACCAGGTCGTCCTCGGCGACGAGCGAGGACAGCACGATCTTGTTCGAGGCCGAGGTGCCGTTGAGCACGAAGTAGGTCTTCTCCGCCCCGAAGATCTGGGCGGCCTCCTTCTGCGCCTTGAGCGCCGGGCCCTCGTGGGTCAGGAGGTCGCCGAGGTCGAGGACCGAGTTGTCGAGGTCGTCGCGAAAGATCGCCTCGCCGAGATGCTCGACGAAGATGCGGCCGATCGGCGAGCGGTTGTAGAAGATGCCGCCGTTGTGGCCCGGGCAGGTCCAGAGCTGGTTGCCCTTCTCGGCATAGTCGACGAGCGCGCCGAAGAACGGGGTCTTCAGGGTCTCGGCATATTGCGTCACCCGGCTGACGAGGCCGCGGGCGATGAACTCGGGGGTTTCCTCCGCCAGGAAGATGTAGCCGTCGATGAAGTCGAGCAGCTCGACCGGGATGTCCTCCAGGCGCTTGCGCCGGACCATGATGACGATCGGCATTTCGAGGCCGCGCTTGCGCATCATGTCGATGAGCGCCGCCGCCTTGCCGTCGAGGCCGCGCTTGCCCCAATCCACCACCAGGCAGCCGACCGCCGCGTCGGTCTGCACTGCGATCGCCGCGTCCTCGACCCGCCGGGCCCGCACCACCTCGAAGCCGCGCTCCTCGACCGCCGCGACGATCTGGTTGACGCGCACGCCCTCCAGGTCGTCCGGGTCGAAGGCCGGCGTGCACATCAGCACGGTGAAGCGGCGGTGGAAGTCCATCGGGCGGGCTCCTGTCCTTTGGGAATGGCCTGCGTGTCGGCCGCTCTCGTGACGTTCCGATGACAGCGGCGGTCCGGCCGTCGATTCAGCCGGTGCGCAGGAGGAACGCGAGGGCGGCGCCGAGCGCGTCGTAGCCGCGGGCGTTGAGATGGAGCCGGTCGGCCTCGAGGCCATGGGTCGGATCGGGACCAAAAGCCGCGTCGCCATCGAGGAGGAGCAGGGCCTCGCTCCGGGCGAAGCCCCGGATGACGGCGTTGAGGGCGAGCCGGTCGGCCTCGCTCCGTCCCGGCGGACTCTCGCGCCACGGCACCGTGGCGAGCACGATTCGCTGCGGGGCCCAGGCGGCGCGGAGCGCCGTCACCAGGGCGGCGAGGCCGGCGACGATCGTCTCGGGCGCGTCGCCATCCGCGAAGCTGTTGGTGCCGACCATCAGGATCGCCAGGCGGACCTCGAGGGCGAAGGCGGACATCGCGGCGAGGCGCCAGCGCGTGGTCTGCACCCGGTCCCCGGGCTGGCCGAGATTGAGCGCGGGCAGGCCGGTCGCGGCCGTGAGGTCCGTCTCGGGCCAGCCGGCGGCGAGGGAATCGCCGAGGATTACCGCGCCGGGGGCCGGACCGGCGGCGAGGCAGGCCATCAGGGCGCGGTGGCGGCGCAGGCCCGAGGCCTTCGCCGGTGGGGCAGGGGGGCGGGCCGCGCTCACCGGGCCGCCGGCCGGCGCAGGCCCAGCCGCTCCAGAACCTGGCGGCCGATCAGCGGCGTGTAGTGCAGGTTGTCGAGCCAGGCGGGGGTCGAGCCGGCGGCGGGATCGAACGGATAGGGTTCGCCGAGGCCGGTGAGGTCGAGGACCGGCCGCCCGCGCGCGGCGCAGAGCCGCATCACCGCCTCGCGCCACTGCGAAAAATCGTCGGTCAGCCCGAGATCGGCGAGCACCCGCCATTGCGCGTCGCTCACCGGCGAGAGGTAGACGGTCAGGTCGATGCCCGCAAGACGGTCGAGGGCAAGGTCGAGGCCCGCCAGGGTCTCGGGCCGGAACGCCGCCGTGGTGCGCCGGCGCGTGGCGTCGTTCTCCAGGGTCAGGGCCGCCGGCAGGGGCGGGGTGATGCGAAAGCCGGCCCGGGTCCAGGAGCCCGGATCGTCGCCGCCGGCCACCGCCGCGAGCCGGCTGTCGGCGAGCGCGTAGCGGCCGAGCACGCTGCCCATCAGGGCGGTGAGCCGGCCGCTCGGGGTCGCCAGCGCCTCGTCGAGATGCACCGGCACGCTCGGACGCGAGAACATGTAGTAATCGAGCCCCAGGGTCGCCCGGGCCGGGGCCCGGGAGGCCACCACGGCGGCGATCACCGGCAATTCCGTGGCGATGATCGCCGAGATGCCGGCATTGAAGACCCGTCCCGGCGGCATCGCCGTGACGTCGGCGGGGTCGAGGCCGTGATAGACCGTCGAGGAGCCGATGAGCGCGAGGTCGTAAGGGCGCGTCAGTGCCTGCAGCACCTTGGCCCGGCGGGTCTGCCGGTCGAGCAGGCGGCTGTTGCCGTCGGTCACGGCGCGCCACGGCGGGTCGTCGCGGAAGATCCAGTAGGCGTCGAACCAGATCACCCGCCCGGCCACCCCGGTGACGAGAAGCGCAAGGACCAGGGCCGTCAGCGCGAGGTAGCGACGGGCCAGGGCCTCAGAAGCGGGCATAGATGAAAGCCTGGTTGGCGTCGTTGCCGACCTGCAGCAGGATCGCGGCCAGGAGCAGGGCGGTCGCGGCCGCGGCAAAAGGCTTCGGGATCAGGCGGTCGACCGCCTCGCGGGCGGTGGGGCCGAGGATCGCCAAGGCCGCGGCGCCGACGGCCAGCGGCCAGAACGCGGCGGTGCTTCCCGCCTCGGTGCCGAGGCCGAGGAGCCCGCGATAGACCGCGAGGGCGGTGGCGAAGTCGGGCGCGCGAAACAGCACCCAGGCGAGGCAGACAAAGGCGAAGGTCGCGAGGAATCCCGCCGCCTCCGGGAGCCGGAGGCCGGCGCGGCGCCACAGCACGTGCAGGCCGAGCGCGATCCCGTGCGCCGCCCCCCAGGCCACGAAGGTGAGCCCCGCCCCGTGCCACAGCCCGCCGAGCGCCATGGTGGCAAGGAGCGCCAGGAGCTGGCGCGGCAGGCCGTGCCGGCTGCCGCCGAACGGGATGTAGAGGTAGTCGCGCAGGAAGACCGACAGGGTGATGTGCCAGCGCCGCCAGAAATCCTGGATCGAGGCCGCGCGATAAGGCGCCGAAAAATTGTCCGGAAGCACGATCCCGAACAGGAGCGCGAGGCCGAGCGCCATGTCGGTATAGCCCGAGAAGTCGAAATAGAGCTGGAGGGCGTAGCCGATCGTCGCCTGCATCGCCGTGGCGAAGTCCGGCGGCCCGCCCGACGCGGCGGCGGCCCAGAGCGGATCGACGTAAGAGCCGAGCCCGTCGCCGAGAAACACCTTCTTGGCGAGGCCCGCGGTCAGCATCATCAGGCCGCGGGCCGTGCGGTCCGCGGAGTGCGGCTCGGGCGCGCGGAGCTGTCCGACGAGTTCCGACGGCCGCACCAGGGGGCCGGCGATCACGCGGGGGAAGAACGCGACGTAGACGGCATATTCCGCGAGCGTCATCCGCTCCGCTCTGCCCCGCCGCAGATCGACCAGATAGGCGATGTGCTGGAAGGTGAAGAACGAGATGCCGAGCGGCAGCGCCAGGGACACCTGCGGCAGATCCGCGCCGGTGACGGCGTCCGCCAGCCCGGCGAAGAAGCCGAGATACTTGTAGAGGCCGAGCAACCCGAGATCGAGGACGATCGCCAGGGTGAGGATCGCGTCGCGCCCGCTGCGGCGCCAGGGCTTGCTGAGGAAGCACTCGCCGGCGAGCCAGTTGAGCGCGACGGAGCCGGCGAGCAGCGGGACGAAACGCAGGTCCCACCAGGCGTAGAAGACGAAGGACAAGACGGCGAGCCAGGCGACGCGCCAGCCCGGCCGGCGGGCGACGCAGACGGCGTGCAGCCCGAGCGCCACCGGCAGGAACAGCAGCAGGAACGGCAAGGAATTGAAGGGCATGCGGCGCTCGCCGGTCGTGCTTCGGCGTTAGTGCAAATTCGGCGCCAGGGGAAGGGCGGCGCCAAGTTTCTCGACGGTGACTCACCGGCGCCTGAGCCAATTTCGCTCATCTCGCCGCTTTCGATCCGCCTCACCGACCTTCGTCACAGAGTAGGGGGCCGAGTAGCTCTCAGGCGGAGCAAGGCTTGGGTGAATCTCCGGATGCCCCTGATGCCCTCGCGCGCTCGCAAGCCTGCCCGATTATCAAAAGCATCTGTGGGAAATTCGGGGGTGAGCGCGCGAAGATGGGTTGAAACCGTGGCGCAATGCCCGATATCGCGGCTATGCCCGCCAAACGGGCTCGTAAGTTAGGATGATTCTCCGTGTCACAAGAAGATCTGGTCCAGGAGGTCGATTTCGTCGCCCTCGCCGCCGACGTCGTATCGGCCTACGTCGCCAACAACTCCGTCCCGGCCGCCGATCTGGCCGGCCTGATCAGCGCCGTGCACACAGCCTTCGTCTCCCTCGGCCAGCCGGCCGCCAAGGAGGCCGAGAAGCCGGTTCCGCTGATGCCGATCAAGAAGACGGTGACCCCGGACTACCTGATCAGCCTCGAGGACGGCCGTCAGTACAAGTCGCTCAAGCGCCACCTGTCGACCCGCGGGCTCACCCCCGAGGAATACCGCCGCAAGTGGGGCTTGCCGCACGACTACCCGATGGTCGCCGCCAACTACGCCGCCCAGCGTTCCGAGCTCGCCAAGAGCATCGGGCTGGGCCGGGGCCGCAACGTCGCGGCGGCTGCCAAGCGGGCCGCCTCCGACGCCGTCGTGACGGCGCCGGCTGCCGAGCCGAAGCCGGCCGAGGCCAAGACCGTCAAGCGCGGGCGCTCGCGCAGCGCGTGAGATCGTCCGGACGGCCACCCGGGGCGGCCCCTCCTCGGGGGGGCGTCCCTGCGTGGGCGGTCGCATCGTGGACCGTGATGGCGGGACAGGTCGCGGCGCGACCGGCGGGGGCCGGCCGCGCCGCTTTTACCCTGGCGCCTTGGCATCGCCGCGTCGCTGCCAAGG
>JAEWKL010000748.1 GCA_023386115.1 Pseudomonadota bacterium | reverse complement strand
GCCGGAGGCCGGCCGCGCCGTCTGTGCCGGAAGGGTGGCGACCGCCGCCGTGGCGGGGGCCGCCGGCGCGTCCGCGAGCGAGCCGGTGATCAGGGGATCGAGGTCGGGCTCGGGGGCGCGCGCCTCCGCAATGGTCCGCTTCCAGGTGAAGGAGGCGGTCAGAGCCGGGATCACCTCCCGCACGTCGTAGGGCCGCGTCGGCTGCGACAGGGTATAGCCGGCGAATCCGGTGGCGGTGAGCGCCAGCAGGATGGCGGCGCCGAACACGCCCTTCTCCGTCGCCGCGTCCCGGGCCCGGCGGCGGGCGATCAGGCCCGCGAGAGGGCTCTCGGGGGGAAGGGAGGGGCGCTTGCGTGGGGCCGGGGCTGCGGGCATGCCGGAACGGGTCCGAGGGTTGATGGCTAACGAGGAATGAAGGAACAGGGTTGACGCTCAGTTAACAGGCGCGCCGAGGCGGATCGGACCGCCCGGAGGCGACCGGACCAACGGCGCGCGCCGGGTTCCCGCGGCTTCGAGAAAGCCGTAAGCGTTGCCGGACGGGCGCCGGGGCCCGGTGCGGGGAATCCATGACGGATCTGCGGGCGACCGACGGCGTCGAGGACGAGGATGGCCGGGATTCCGCACCGGTCCCCCGCGCGGGCCGCCGCCGCCGCCTGATCCAGCCGGGGCGGATCGTGCTCGGCCCCGACCACTCCGTCGCCTGCGAGATCGCGGATGTCTCGACCGCGGGCGCGCGGCTGCGCGTGCCTGCCCGTGTCGCCCTGCCCGAGACGTTCCCGCTCGTCATCGCCGCCCACGACCTGCGCACCGTCACGGTGCGCCTGCGCTGGCGCCGCGGCGATTTCGTCGGGGTGACGTTCGAGGGCGCGGGGTTCTACGTCGAGTGATGCGGGGGGAGGAGGGCGGCGGTGGTGCCGGAGCCCGATCGCACCGCCGATCCGCCTCCCCGATCCCTCACGCTCATGCGGGCCGCTCGACTGCTTGTGGCCTTCCGGAGCGCGCCGGCTCCATTTCGCCATAAAACTTGCTAGGGTCTCGGTCGCTTTCCGCCCCATCGGGCCGGCACGCGCGTCCATCGGCCGGCTCCGCGGACGCGCCACGACAGGACCGCCATGTTTCGCAGATCGAAGACGCAGGACCCGGCGCCGACCGCGCCGGAGCCGGTCAGCCCGCCGAACCGGCTCGCGCCGCGCAGCCCGAGCGAGGCCATCAAGCCCACCGCGGCCCCGCCGCCGCCCGAGAAGCCGGTGCGCGAGCGCGGCGGGCTGCTCTCGGCGGTGAGCGGCTTCCTCACCCTGTTCGTGATCCTCGGCCTCGGCGCCATCCTGGGCCTCGTGGTGCTGGAGCGCCAGACCAACGAGGCCGGCCCGCTCCAAGCCGACAAGGTCGTGGTGGTGCCCCGCTCCAGCGTCGGCGAGATGGCGGACCTGTTGCAGCGCGAGGGCGTGATCGCCCATCCGATGCTGTTCGAGCTCACCGCCCGCTTCAGCCGCAAGCAGGCGCTCAAGGCCGGCGAGTACAGCTTCAAGGCCCATGCCAGCATCGACGACGTGGTCGACGTGCTGATCCAGGGCCGGCCGGTGCAGCACGCGATCACCTTCCCCGAGGGCCTGACGAGCGAGCAGATCGTCGCCCGGCTCAACGACAACGACATCCTGACCGGCGACATCAACGAGACCCCGCCCGAGGGCTCGCTGCTCCCGGACACCTACAAGTTCGAGCGCGGCGATTCCCGCCAGAAGATCCTCAACCTGATGCGCACCAAGCAGCGCGAGGTGCTCAACCAGATCTGGGCCCGCCGCTCGCCCGACGTGCCGGTGCGCACGCCCCAGGAGATGGTGACGCTCGCCTCCATCGTCGAGAAGGAGACCGGCCGGGCCGACGAGCGGCCGCGGGTCGCCGGCGTGTTCGTCAACCGGCTGCAGAAGCGGATGCGCCTGCAATCCGACCCGACCATCGTGTACGGTCTGGTCGGCGGGCGCGGCACCCTCGGGCGCGGCATCCTGCGCTCCGAGATCGACCGGGTGACGCCCTACAACACCTACGCGATCGAGGGCCTGCCGCCGGGGCCGATCGCCAATCCGGGCCGCGCGGCGCTCGAGGCGGTGGCGAACCCCTCGCGCACCAAGGACCTCTATTTCGTCGCCGACGGCACCGGCGGCCACGTCTTCGCCGAGACCCTGGAGGCCCACAACCGCAACGTCGCCCGCTGGCGCCAGGTGGAGAAGGCGAAGGCCGCCGCCGATCCGGGCACGGCGGTCGGCGTCGACAAGGTCGAGCCGCCGCCGCAGGCCGACCCGTCGGCATTGCCCTCCCGCACGAGCCTCCCCGGCGCGCCTCTCGCCTACGACGGCGGCGACCCGAGCCCGGGCACCCGCTCGCGCGCCTTCGACGCCTCGGAAGGGACCGCCCGCGATCCCCTGCGCAACAAGACCTTCGACCTGAACTCGCCGAAGACCGTTCCGGTCCTGTCCCAGCCCAAGACCGCGCCCGCGTCGCGCAACCCCTGACCGGCGTCATGGTGGCGCGCCAGCGCGACTCCGCTCAGATCCTTGTTGTGCCGCCGGTCTTTGTCGCGAAACCAGCGGTCACCTCCGCGAAACCTGCTTAGGGCGCCCCGATGTCCATCGCCAGCATGACCGGCTTCGCCCGCGAGGCCGGAACCACCGGACCCGCGCATTGGGCCTGGGAGCTCAAAAGCGTCAACGGCCGTGGGCTGGAGGTCCGGGTCCGGGTTCCGGCGGGCCTCGATTCCGTCGGCGAGGAGGCCCGGACCCTGGTGCAGAAGCGCCTCGGCCGCGGCACCTGCCACCTCACCCTGACCCTGTCGCGGGCCGAAGCCGCGCCGCGGGTGCGCATCAACGAGCCCCTGCTGGCCTCCCTCGCCGAGGCGGTGACCCGGGTGCCGATGCCGCTCGGCATCACGCTTCCCTCCGTCGACGGGTTGCTCGGCGTGCGCGGCGTGGTCGAGGTCGAGGAGGACACGGCCGACGACGAGGCGCTGCGACGCGACCTCGCGG
>JAEWKL010000714.1 GCA_023386115.1 Pseudomonadota bacterium | reverse complement strand
TGCTGGTGCTGGGCGCCGGGCTGCTCTCGGGCTGGGCCGCCGCGGCGTTCTAGGCCAGCGCGGCAATCCGGGCAGCGCGCCGGCGCCGCGGGTTCGCCGCCGCGACGGCCGCGAAGGTGATCTCCTGGCGCTCGCGGGCCACGAAGGCCCCGGGCATGTCGGCCTGCATCTGGCACTCCAGCTCGCGCAGCAGCGCGTCGGTGTGCTGGGGATAGAGATGCACGATGGCGAGCCGCCCGACCCCGCCGGCGCGGCACAGTTCGACGCCCTTCTGCCAGGTCGAGTGGCCCCAGCCGCGGCAGGCCGGATATTCGCCCTGCGTGAACATGCCGTCGTAGATCACGAGGTCCGAACCGCGCACGAAGTCGAGCAGCGCCGGATCGGGCCAGGGCTCCGAATGCTCCAGGTCGCTGATGTAGCAGACGGCGCGGCCGTTGTGGCGGAAGCGATAGCCCGTGGCGCCCTGGGGATGCTGGAGCGGGATGGTGTCGACGACGGCGCCGTCCGGGAAGGTCAGGCTCTCGCCGGCCCGGAAGCCGTGATGCACGAAGCGGGCGGGCAGCACGTCGAGGGTGATCGGGAAGAGCGGCGGCGAGAACAGCCGGTCGAGGGGTTCGGCGGCGCTCGCCCCGTCGAGGTTACCGCACCAGGTGTGGATCTCGCGCGAGGGGTCGAGGATCGCCGGCTTCATGAACGGCAGGCCGCCGACATGGTCGAGATGGAGGTGGCTCAGGAGCAGGTCGACCCGCTGGGGCAGCCGGTCGCGGTGATGGGCGCCGAACGCGTTGATGCCGGTGCCGGCATCGATCACGAACAGCCGCTCGCCGCAGCGGACCTCAACGCAGGGGGTGTGCCCGCCGAATTCCACGAATTCCGGACCGGAGGCGCAGGTCGACCCCCTGACGCCCCAGAACCGGAGCGTCAGGCCGGCTTCCATGAGAGGACCCCTCGTTGTCATGCCGGCGACCGTGATGGGGGTTGTCTGGGTTGGATGTGCGATGACGCACATGGCGGATGCTCCGGCCGGACGGTCCGGCAAGACACGATGGTGGGCTGTGCACGAGAGATGTGCCTCACGAACGATGAGCACAAGACGAAGGTTCCCCCGGACGGCCTAATCTGTCGTTAAGCGGGTGTGCTCTCGCACCGGCCCTGTGGATTCCGGTCTGTGGGTCGTGCAGCATCCTGCCTGAGCGCGGCCGTGACGGGAAGCCCCACCTCCGGCGCATCCGCTTTTGGGTCGGGGAGGCCGGTCCGCACCACGGTGTTGCGCTCGGCCCGCAGCACGAGGTCGAAGGGGGCCGCCGGATCTGGCCGGCACTCGTCCGGCAGGCAGACCACGAGGCCGCGCCCGGCCCGGGCCGCCCGCAGCCGCGCGATCCCGGCCATGATCTCCGGTGCGCCGCGATCGTCGAGGGCGAGGCCGATCACCAGGATGTCGGGCTGGCGCACCAGGCAGCGGGCGAGGTCGATCGCCATGCGCTCGGAGGGCGCGAAACCGTCTCGCCCGCCGAGACCGCTCTCGGCCGCCCGCGGATCGACCTGGCTGGCGAGCCCGAACCGGTACACCGTCCGCTCGAGGCCGCGCTCGCGCAGGACCGCCTGCATCAGGGCGCGCACCCGCGCTCCGGCTCCGGCCTCGGCCCCGGCGATGCGGCCGAACAGCAGGTTCTCCTCCAGGCTCGCCGCGGCGGTGACCTTGCCCGGGTCGTAGAACTCGACCGAGCCCTGGAGCGAGGCCGGCAGCAGGGCCGCGAAGGTGCGCCGTGCCGCGACGAGGCGCGCCTCCATCGCCTCGTCGATGAGGCCGAAGCGGTGCCGGGTCTCGCTGTAGCGCAGGCACAGGCCGATCAGCCGGGCGCGGTCGCGCTGGCCGGCGGGGCCGCGGCGCCCGCCGGCGGCCGCGGGCGGGCGCGCCACCAGGTCCTCGAAGAAGCCGCGCTCCCGAGCCGGGAAAAGCGAGAAGGCGTCGAAGAGCGGGTGGTCGTCCGGCAGATCGGAGAAGATCTCGACGGTGGCCCGCGCGATGGCCAGCCCCATCTCGGTCATCGGCCGGGTCAGCCCTTCCGCCTCCAGCACCGCGCGGGTGAAGGGGTGGCCGGCGAGCCGCGCCTCCGAGAAGGCCGAGCCGACCGGCGCCCCGAACAGGATGTTCTCGCCCACCGTCGCTTGGCGGTTGTAGCGGGCCGGGTCGAACGGCTCGATCAGGTGGGCGGCGTGGTCGGCCGTCAGCGCGGCGCGCAGGGCGCCCCGTGTCTCGACGATCGCGGCGGCGGTGGCCGCGTCGAGCCGGCGCGGCAGCACGCTGGCGAGCCCTCGTCCATAGACCAGCCGGTCGAGCCCGGTGACCGCCAGGGCCTCGACCAGCCGCTCCTCCGTTTCGCCGGCAGGCGGCGCGCCCGCATCGGGACTCGATCCGTCGGCAAAGGCGGGATCGCCGTAGAGCAGGTTCTGCAAGAGCGTGCCGCTCATCAGCACCGGCTCGGCGCCCGCATAGGCGATGCGCCGGGCCCGCTCGGCCGGTTCGACCGAGCGCAGGTCGACGCCCGCATAGGTCACCGCTCCGGCGGTGGGCTCGAGCTGGCCGGCGCTCAGCGCCGCCAGCAC
>JAEWKL010000687.1 GCA_023386115.1 Pseudomonadota bacterium | reverse complement strand
CCCCTGGACAAAGCCCCCCTGGACAAAGTCGCCCTGAACAACGCCACGATCCTGACCTTCTGGCTCGCGGTCGCGGCCGGCATCCTGGTCAAGGGGCCGATGGTGCCGATGTTCGTCGGCCTCGCGGCGCTCGGACTCTCGGTCTTCGCGCGCTCCGGCGCCTGGCTGAAGGCGCTCCGGCCCGGCCTCGGCCTCGTCCTGGTGCTGGCTCTCGTGGCGCCGTGGTTCGTCGCCATCGCGGTCAAGAGCGGCGGCGCCTTCTACGGCGAGGCGGTGGGCCACGACATGCTTGGCAAGGTCGGCACCGCCCAGACCCAGCACTGGGCGCCGCCCGGCACCTACCTGCTCGTGATCTTCGCCACCTTCTGGCCCGCGGCCGCCTTCGCGGCGATGGCCTTGCCGTTCGCCTGGGCGAACCGCCGGGAGGACGGGATCGCCTTCCTGACCGCCTGGGTGCTGCCGTCCTGGCTGGTCTTCGAGGCGGTGCCGACCAAGCTGCCGCATTACGTGCTGCCGCTCTGCACGGCCCTGGCCATCCTGGCGGTGACGGCGGTCGCCCGCGGAGCGGTCCACCGCGACCGGCCGGGGGCGCGGCTCGTGGCGCTCCTGGTGCCGTTCATCCCCGCCGGCCTGACGTTGGGCCTGTGCATCGCCGCCTGGCGCCTCGACGGGGTGATCCCGTGGGCGGGGCTGCCGCTGCTCGTGGCGGCGAGCGCGGTGGCATTCCTCGCCTGGCGCGCCTTCAGGGACGGCTTCCCCGAGCGCGCCCTCGCCGTCGCGGTGCTCGCCGGGGCGCTGCTGGGCCCGGCGGTGTTCGGGCTCACCCAGCCGGCGCTGCCCGCCCTCAAGGTCTCGCCCCGGCTCGCCGCCATGCGCGACGCGCTGCCCTGCCCGAATCCGAAGGTCGCGACGCTCGGCTACCGCGAGCCGAGCCTGGTCTTCCTCATCGGCACCGACCTCGCGATGCTCGATTCCGCCGAGGAGGCCGCCGCCTTCCTCGGACAGGGCGGCTGCCGCCTCGTCTATGTCGAGGACCGCTTCGCCAAGGCGTTCACGGCCGCGCGAGTGGCCGAGGCCGCCGCCCCGCCCCGACAGGTCGGCCGCGTGACGGGCTTCAACATCAACGGCGGCAAGCCGGTCGGCTTGTCGGCCTACGCGGTGACGCCGTGATCCAACCCGTGATCCAACCCTTGCAGGAAAGCCCGCACGCCATGCCCGATCGGGAGGCGATCCGCCTCAGCGTCGTGGTGCCGGTGAGGAACGAGGCCGGCAACATCGCGCCCCTCGTCGCCGAGATCGCGGCCGCCTGCGCGCCGTTGAGCCCGTTCGAGATCCTCTACGTCGACGACGGCTCGACCGACGCCACCCCGGCAGCGCTGGCGGAGGCAGGGGCGCGCCATCCGGAATTGCGGGTGCTGCGCCACCGCGAGAGCTGCGGCCAGAGCGCGGCGGTCCGCACCGGCGTGCTGGCGGCGCGCGGCGTGCTGGTGGCGACCCTCGACGGCGACGGCCAGAACGACCCGGCCTTCATCCCGGCACTCGCCGCCGCGCTCCTCGCGGCAGGGCCGGGGGCGGGGCTGGCGCAGGGCCAGCGGGTCGGCCGCAAGGACGGGCGGCGGAAGATGATCCAGTCGCGCATCGCCAACGGGGTGCGCGGCCGCATCCTCAAGGACGCGACGCGGGATACCGGCTGCGGCCTCAAGGTGTTCCGCCGGGCGGTGTACCTGCGCCTGCCCTATTTCGACGCGCTCCACCGCTTCATGCCGGCCCTCGTCGCCCGCGAGGGGTTTTCCGTCGTCCATGCCGACGTGGTCGACCGGCCGCGCTTCACCGGCCGCTCGAATTACGGCCTGTTCGACCGGCTCTGGGTCGGCATCCTCGACCTCGCCGGGGTGTGGTGGCTGATCCGCCGCCGGCACCGGGTGCCGCAGGTCGTGACGAACGAGCCGGCCGCGTCGGCGGAGACGGAGTAGCCCGATGGTCGCCGACATCATGCACGGGCTCAGCGCCTATTTCTGGTCGCTGTTCACCGGACCCATCGACCTCGTGCTGATGGTCGGCCTCGTGGGGCAGGGGCTGTTCACCGCCCGCTTCCTGGTCCAGTGGATCGCCAGCGAGAAGGCGGGGCGCAGCGTGATCCCGCTCTCGTTCTGGTTCCTGTCGCTCGGCGGCTCGGCGGTGCTGCTCGGCTATGCCCTCTACCGGCGCGACCCGGTCTTCATCCTCGGCCAGAGCCTCGGCACGGTGATCTACCTGCGCAACCTCGCCCTGGTGTTCCGCGAGCGGCGGGCCAAGGTCGGGTGACAGGGCGCGGGTGACAGGGCGCGTGGGAAGCCGGGGCGCGGCGTGCGTCTGCCCTGGTCGATCCGCCGGCGAGCAGGAGCGCGGCCGTCGCGAGGGCGGCCTTCGGCGTGATGAGGCAAACCCTCCGGGGGGGCCGGCCCCCGGGGACGGCGCGGGCCTCCCGCAGAACGGGCGCGCCCCGGCCGGGTTCCGCTTCGTCAGGTTTTACGGTGACCGACGCGCGGCGGCCTGGTGCAACACGGCCACGCCGCCCCATCTAGGGGCTTCAGCCGCGCGAGGCGGCGAGACAGGGGAACCACATGGACGGTCACGTATACGGAGCGCTCGGTCAGCCGGGCGTCGGCTTCCTGATGGCCATCGTCATCGGGGCGCTGGCGGGCTGGCTGGCGGAGCGCTTCATGAACTCCAACATGGGCCTGCTCGGCAACATCGTGCTCGGCATCATCGGCGGCGTGGTCGGCAATTTCCTGGCGGCACAGTTCCACATCCCGATCTTCGGGTTCTGGCGCAACCTCTTCTCCGCCACCATCGGGGCGGTGATCATCATCGCGGTGGTGCGGGCGGTCCGGGGCGAGCGGCGCTACTGACCCGGCACCCCCGACCCTTGAGGCCGCCCCTTCCGTAGGCCGGATGCCCTCGCGGTCACTGCGACGGCACGCAGACGACGCCCCCCGCGGCGGCGCGTCACGCCCCATTTGCCCCGGCGGCCCGGACATCTTAAGTCATCCTTGCGCCGCGAGGGGTTCGCGGGCGCCCTTTCGTCCCGAAACCCCTTGCCGTCCCGGATCCCATGGCCGTCGTCCTCGATCTCCTGCGCAACGACCAGCGCCCGCGTCACCCGGAGAAGGCGCATCGGCCCGACCAGCCGATCCTGCGCAAGCCGGACTGGATCCGCGTCAAGGCGCCGGGCTCGCCGAAATGGGCCGAGACCAACGCCATCGTGCGCGAGAACAAGCTCGTCACGGTGTGCGAGGAGGCCGGCTGCCCCAATATCGGCGAGTGCTGGGAGAAGAAGCACGCGACCTTCATGATCATGGGGGATACCTGCACCCGGGCCTGCGCGTTCTGCAACGTGCGCACCGGGATGCCGGACGCCCTCGACGCCGCCGAGCCCGAGCGGGTGGCGGAGGCCGTGGCCAAGCTCGGCCTGCACCATGTCGTCATCACCTCGGTCGACCGCGACGACCTGAAGGACGGGGGTGCCGCCCATTTCGCCGCGATGATCGGCGCGATCCGGCGCCTGAGCCCCACCACCACCGTCGAGATCCTGACCCCCGACTTCCTGCGCAAGGACGGCGCCCTGGAAGTCGTGGTGGCGGCGCGCCCCGACGTGTTCAACCACAACCTCGAGACCGTGCCGTCGAAATACCTGACGGTCCGCCCCGGCGCCCGCTACTTCCACTCGATCCGCCTGCTGCAGCGGGTCAAGGAACTCGATCCGACCATCTTCACCAAGTCCGGAATCATGGTAGGCTTGGGCGAGGAGCGCAACGAGGTGCTCCAGTTGATGGACGACCTGCGCTCGGCCGAGGTCGACTTTCTGACCATCGGCCAATACCTGCAGCCGACGAAGAAGCACCACCCGGTGCTCTCCTTCGTGACGCCGGACGCGTTCAAGGCCTACGAGACCACCGCCTACGCCAAGGGTTTCCTGCTCGTCTCGGCGACGCCGCTCACCCGCTCCTCCCACCATGCCGGCGAGGATTTCGCCCGGCTCAAGCAGGCCCGGCTCGACCAGCTGGGGACCGTCTGACCCGATGCCGAGCTTCCGCACCACCCGCACCGTCCGCCACAGCCCGACGGAGATGTTCGACCTCGTCGCCGACGTCGAGCGCTACCCCGAGTTCCTGCCGCTCTGCGAGTCGTTGCGGGTGCTGCGCCGGCAGGAGGGCGAGGACGGCACCGAGACCCTCGTGGCCGATATGGGCGTCGGCTACAAGGCGATCTCGGAGCACTTCACCACCCGGGTCCGCCTCGACCGGCCGAACCTGAAGATCCTGGCCGAGTACATCGACGGCCCGTTCCGCCATCTCGAGAACCGCTGGACGTTTCGCGAGGCGCCGAACGGCGGCTGCACGGTCGAGTTCTTCATCACCTACGAGTTCAAGAGCCTGGCGCTCGGCCTGCTGATGGGCAAGATGTTCGACCGGGCCTTCCGCAAGTTCACCGACGCGTTCGAGAGCCGGGCGGACCGGTTGTACGCGCGGGCGTGAGACTTGGCTTTTCTCGTGAATTTTGATCGATCTAATAGTCTCCAACGTCATCCCGGGGCTCACTGACGGCGAGAACCCGGGATCCTTAACCGCTGACGATGCCGGACCAAGCGGCTCGCAGTCGGCCTCATCCTCGAACACCAGCGGTTATGGATCCCAGGTTCCGCTGCGCGGCCCCGGCATGACCCTGTGCGGTGCAGGCGGTTCGAGGGCGTCCTGCGCCGTCACACCATCCATCCCACCATCAAGCCCGAGCCGCGCGACTGCCGGCTCTCCGCCCGGGTGAGGGGCGACTGAGCCTTTAGCGCCCCTTCAGCACCACCCCGGGATCGATCCCGTTCCCCATTGCCAGGTAGCCCGCCCGGTTCGGGTGCAGCCGGTCGCCCTTGCCGCCGGTGGTGCTCTCCGGGACCATCTCGGGGCGCAATCCCCCGGTCGCCGGGTCGAGGGTCGCGGCGTCGAAATCCACCACGGCGTCGAACACCCCCGATTCGCGGAGGAAGGCGTTGAGGCCGCGGCGCTTCTCGTCCTGCTCGGGGTGGCCGTGGGCGGCGCTGGAGCTGCCCTTGGCGGAAGGGAGGGTGGCGCCGATCACCCGCACGCCCGGGATGCGGGCGCGCAGGCGGGCGACGCCCTCGCGCATCCCGGCCTGGACGGCCTGAAGGGTGGCCTCGCCGTTGCGGCTGAAATCGTTGATGCCCTCGAGCCAGATCACGCTGGCGACCCCCGACAGCCCGATCACGTCGCGGTCGAGCCGGGACAGGGCCGAGGGCCCGCCCGGAAAGGGTTTTTGCGGCCCGTATTCCGCCGGGCCGACCACCTGGTTGCCGCCGATGCCGGCATTCACCACCGAGACCCGGTTGCCGAGCGTCGCGTGCAGGCGGCGCGACAGCACGTCGGGCCAGCGGTCGTCGCCGTTCATCGTCGAGGCGGTGCCGTCGGTGATCGAATCGCCGAAGGCGACCACGACCGGAACCGGGGCGCTCACCGCCATGTCGACGGCGTCGACGAAGAACCACGAGGCGGTCGAGTACGGGAAGGCGGCCTCGCCCTCCTCGGCGCCGCGCGCACCGGCGCCCGGCGCGGTGGCGTAGGAGGTCTGCAGCGCCTTGGCGTGCCAGGTCATCGGCCCGCGCGCACCCACGCCGGGGGGCGAGACCGCGAGCTTGCGCCCCGCG
>JAEWKL010000169.1 GCA_023386115.1 Pseudomonadota bacterium | reverse complement strand
GGCGTGGTGACTCTTTCACACATGAAGGAACCGGTCCTTCACCTCCGGCGCCTGCCGGAGCGCGGCGCTGGTGCCGGTCCAGACCACGCGGCCCTTCTCGATGACCACGTGACGGTCGGCGAAGCGGGTGAGCGCGTCGACGTTCTTGTCGATCACCAGGATCGCCTCGCCCTCGTCCTTGATCGCCCGCAGGCAGGTCCAGATCTCCTCGCGGATCAGCGGCGCCAGCCCTTCCGTCGCCTCGTCGAGGACGACGAGGCGCGGGTTGGTCATCAGGGCGCGCCCGATCGCCAGCATCTGCTGCTCGCCGCCCGACAGCTGGTCGCCGCCGTTGCGGCGCCGCTCCTTCAGGCGCGGGAACAGGCGGTAGACCGCATCCAACGTCCACTTCGCGCCCCGCCCGCCGCGATGGGTCGCGACCAGGTTCTCCTCGACCGAGAGGGTCGGGAAGACCTGGCGCCCCTCCGGCACCAGGCCGAGGCCGCGGCGGGCGACGAGGTGGGACGGGCGCCCGGCCATGTCCTCGCCGTCGATCAGGATCCGGCCGGCCCGGGGTTTCAAGAGGCCGAAGATCGACTTCACGGTGGTGGTCTTGCCCATGCCGTTGCGGCCGAGCAGGGTCACCACCTCGCCCTTGGCGATCGCGAGGTCGATCCCGAACAGGATGCGGGAATCGCCGTAGGCGCTCTCCAGGCCCTCGACCGTCAGCATCAGGCCGCCTCCTCCTCGCCGAGATAGGCGGCGCGCACCGCCGGATCGGACCGGACGGCCGACGGCAGGCCGCTGGCAATCACCCGACCGTAGACCAGGACGCTCATCCGGTCGGCGAGCGCGAACACCGCCTCCATGTCGTGCTCGATCAGCACGATCGTGTGGGTCGTCTTCAATTCGCGCATCAGCCCGACCAGGATCGCCGATTCCTCCGGGCCGGTCCCGGCGAGCGGCTCGTCGAGGAGGAGCAGGCGGGCGCCGGTGGCGAGCGCCACCGCCAGTTCGAGCTGGCGCTTCTCGCCGTGCGACAGGCTGCCGGCCCGCCGCCCGGCCCGGTCGGCGAGGCCGACGCGGCCCAGCGCCTCCATCGCGTCGTCGTTGAGCGTCCTTTCCGTCGCCGCCGGGCGGAGGAATCGGAAGCTCGAGCCGGACCGGGCCTGGACCGCGAGCGCGACGTTCTCCAGCACCGAGAACCCGTCGAGGATCGAGGTGATCTGGAACGAGCGGGCGAGGCCGCGGCGCACCCGGGCGACCATCGGCCAATGCGTCACGTCCTCGCCGGCGAGGCGGACGCTGCCGGAATCGCTGGGAAGGCTGCCGGAGAGCTGGTGGATCAGGGTGGTCTTGCCGGCGCCGTTCGGACCGATGATGGCGTGGAGTTCGCCCGCCGCGACGTCGAGGCTGACGTCGTCGGTGACCCTCAGGGCGCCGTAGGATTTCCGGAGATTCCGGATGGAGAGAAGGGGATCTTGAAGAAGCGGAGCCGTCACGCACGCCTCCCGAGCTTCGCCGCCAGCCCCGCGAGGCCGCCGCGGGAGAGGAGCACCACCGCGACCAGCATCAGCCCGAGGCCGAGGCGCCAATGGTCGGAATAATGCGCCAGCACCTCTTCGAGGGCGATGAGGATGGCGGCGCCGGCGACCGGGCCGATCAGCGTGCCCATGCCGCCGAGCACCACCATGACGATCAATTCGCCCGAGCGCTGCCAGCTCATATAGGCCGGCGAGACGAACTCGGCCTGGTTGGCGAGGAGCACCCCGGCGAGGCCCGCGATGGCGCCGGCGATCACGTAGGCGGTGAGCCGGTAGGGCAGGGGAGAGAAGCCGATCGCCTGCATCCGCACCGCATTGTCGCGGCTGCCGCGCAGGACCCGGCCGAAGCGTGAGGCGACGACGCGGCGGAGCGTCAGCAGCGCGACCGCCAGCACCGCCAGCACGCCGTAGAACAGCACCGGATCGCCCTCGATCAGCCGCATCCCGAACAGGGTCGAGCGGCCCGACAGCGGCAAGCCGTCGTCGCCACCATACGCCGCGAGCGAGACCATGAAGAAATACGCCATCTGCCCGAAGGCCAGCGTGATCATGATGAAGTAGACGCCGCGGGTGCGTAAGCTGATCGCCCCGGTGACGAGGGCGAAGAGCGCGCACAGTCCCGCCGCCGCCGGCGCCTGGATCGCGAGGTCGCGGATGCCGTGGGCATCCAGGATCCCGACCGCATAGGCCCCGAGGCCGATGAAGGCGGCGTGGCCGAACGACACCATCGCGCCGTAGCCGAGCACGAGGTCGAGGGAGAGGGCGGCGAGCCCGAAGATCATCATCCGGGTCGCGGTGACGACCAGGAAGGGCAGGCCCGCGGCCTCGGCCGCCAGCGGCAGGGCGGCGAGGGCGGCGAGGACCAGACCGGCGAGCGCGGTGCCGGGAAGGGCGGCCCGGCGCCGGGGCGGCTCGGTCGTCACGCGGGCGACCAGGGTGCTCATCGGGCCCCCCGCGCCGGAAACAGGCCGGAGGGCCGGAAGAACAGCACGGCCGCCATCAGGATGTAGATCAGCATCGGGGCGAGCGTCCGCCCGGTCTGCGAGGCGGACGAGGCATCCATCACGCTGCGCAGCAGGATCGGCCCGAAGGTGCGCCCCAACTGGTCGGCGAGGCCGACGAGGAGGCCGGCGACGAAGGCGCCCCGCACCGAGCCGACCCCGCCGATGACGATGACTACGAAGGTGAGGATCAGCACCGAATCGCCCATGCCGGGATCGACCGAGAGGATCGGCGCCACCATCGCGCCGGCAAAGCCCGCCAGCATCGCGCCGAGCCCGAACACCACCAGGAACAGCCGCCGGATGTCGACGCCGAGCGCGGCCACCATCGGGCCGTTGCTGGCCCCGGCGCGCAGGCGCATGCCGAGCCTCGTGTGGTTGACGAGGAGGTGGAGGCCCAGGGCCGTGGCGAGGCCGGCGGCGATGATCGCGACCCGGTAGAGCGGGTAGTGCAGGGTGCCGACGAGGTGGACCGAGCCCGACAGGGCGTCGGGCACCGGCACGCTCATCGGCGCGGCGCCCCAGACGATCCGCACGCCCTCGTTGAGGATCAGGATCAGCCCGAAGGTGGCGAGCACCTGGTCGAGGTGGTCGCGCCCGTAGAGGTGGCGCACGACCAGTACCTCGAGGGCGAGGCCGAAGACGAGCGTCGCCGGCAGCGCCAGCAGCAGGCCGAGCCCGAAGCTGCCGGTGGCGGCGGTGAGCGTCGCCGCGAGGTAGGCGCCGATCATGTAGAGCGCGCCGTGGGCGAGGTTGATGAGGTCCATCACCCCGAAGATCAGCGTCAGCCCCGCCGCCACCAGGAACAGCAGGATGCCGAGCTGGACGCCGTTCAGCGCCTGGATCAGGAACAGGTTGAGCATCGGCCCGGCACCTTCCGTCCGTCGGTTACTTCATCTTGCACTCGGCGGCGTAGTTGTCCTGATAATTCGAAAAGATTTTTTCGGCGATCTGGGTCTCGTACTTGCCGTCCGGCCGCTTGGCGGCCTTGACGAGGTAGAAATCCTGGATCGGGTAGTGGTTGTTGCCGATCTTGAAGGTGCCGCGCAGGGACTGGAACTCGGCGGCCTTGAGGCCGGCCCGCACGGCGTCCTTGTCCTTCAGGTCGCCCTTGGCGCGCTTGACCGCGGCGTCGATCATCAGGGCGGCGTCGTAGGCCTGCATAGCGTAGGTGCCCGGCACGCCGCCGTACTTCTTCTCGTAGGCGGCGACGAAGGCCTTCGATTGCGGATTGTCGAGGTCCGGCGCCCAGTTGGCGCCGCCGAAATAGCCCAAGGCCGCGTCCTTCTGGGCCGGCAGGGTGCTCTCGTCGACCGTGAAGGCGGAGAGGAACGGGATGGTGCTCAGGCCCGCCTGGCGGTATTGCCGCACCAGGTTGACGCCCATGCCGCCGGGCATGAAGGCGAACACCGCGTCGGGCTGGGCGGCCGCGATCTGCGCCAGCTCGGCCGAGAAATCGAGCTGGCCGAGCGGCGTGAACATCTCGTTAACCACCTCGCCCTTGTAGGAATGCTTGAAGCCGGCGAGCGAGTCCTTGCCCGCCTGGTAGTTCGGCGCCAGCAGGACGAGGCGCTTGTAGCCCTTGTTCTGGGCGTACTTGCCCAGAACCTCGTGGACCTGGTCGTTCTGGTAGGACGAGACGAACAGGTTCGGGTTGCACTCCGCGCCGGCATAGTTCGAGGTGCCGGCATTGGGCGAAATCAGGAAGGCGCCGCTCTCGGTCACCGGGCGCACCACCGCGCGCAGCACGTTGGAGAAGGTCGGGCCGACCACGAAGTCGACCCGGTCGCGCTTGACCAGTTCCCGCGCCTTGTTGGTGGCCACATCGGGTTTGAGCTCGTCGTCGACCGTCACGACCTCGACGTCGAGCCCGCCGAGCTTCTTGCCCAGGGTGTCGAGGGCGAGCAGGAACCCGTCGCGGCCCTGCTCGCCGAGGACGGCCGAGGGGCCCGAGAGCGTGAACATCAGCCCGACCCGGACCTTCTCGGCCCCTTGCGCGGCGGCGGGGCCGGCCAGCAGCGTGGCGCCCATCAGCGCGGTCGCAAGGCAGCTGGTGGCGTTCCGGATCGGATTCATCCCGTGTGTCCCTTCTCTGTCGAGAGCATCGACGGCACTTGTCCGGTTTGACGCGGCCGGAGTCGAGTCGGCGCGTGGTGCGGACGCGGCGCTCTTTCGTGGGGTCCCGGCCCGTCTCGTGAGGAATACTTTACGCATGAAATATCGCCTTGCAACCGCCTTTGATGATTTTTCCGTCCTGCCGCATCGCTGTGCAATGCAGCGAGCAGAGTGCTGAAAAAGAAGACCTTTTGATCGCTGCGCCGCAGCATTCGGACGGGCGCTCACGATCCTGTCGCGGCCTGCCGACCGTCCGTCGAGCGATCCGCCATGCGCCCCCTTGCATCGCGATATTTCAAGTATAAAGTTTCTGCACCGGCGACCCCGCCGCCACAGGAGGAGCCCCCATGACAGGCCCGATGCGCGTCACGGTGATCGGCGGCGGACCCGGCGGGCTCTATTGCGCGCTCCTGACCAAGAAGCGGCGGCCCGGCTGGCAGGTCGAGGTCTACGAGCAGAACCGTGCCGACGACACGTTCGGCTTCGGCGTCGTGTTCTCGGACGAGACCCTGCACGAGTTCCTGTCGCGCGATCCCCGCTCCTTCGCCCGCATCCGCGACGCCTTCTCGTACTGGGACGACGTCGCGATCCATAAACAGGGCCGGGTGATGCGCTGCGGCGGCAACGGCTTTGCCGGTGTGAGCCGGATGCGGCTGCTCCGGATCCTCCAGGAGCGCTGCCGCGAGGAGGGGGTGGAGCTCCATTTCGGCGAGAGCATCCCTCCGCAGGACCTTGCCACCCGCTTCCCCGATTCCGACGTGATCGTCGCCTGCGACGGCATCAACTCGCGCATCCGCGAGCACTTCCGCGAGGCCTTCCGGCCTGAGGTCGAGATCAAGTCCAACCGCTTCTGCTGGATGGGCTCGACCCGGCCGATGGACGAGTTCAACTACTTCTTCCGCGAGACGCCGCACGGTATCGTCTGCGCCCATACCTACCAGTACGAGCCCGGGCGCTCGACCTGGGTGTTCGAGATGGACGAGGCCTGCTGGCAGGGCCACGGCTTCACCGAGACCGACGAGGAGGGTTCGCGCCGGATCCTGGAAGCCCTCTACGCCGAGGAATTGCAGGGCCACGGCCTGCTCCTCAACCGCTCGACCTGGCGCCGCTTCCCGCGGATCTTCTGCCACACCTGGTCGCACGGCAACATCGTGCTCTTGGGCGACGCCAAGGCCTCGGCGCATTTCTCGATCGGCTCGGGCACCAAGCTCGCCATGGAATGCGCCATCGCGCTCTCGGACGCCCTGGTGGACAAGGCGGAGGAGGACGTGCAGGCGGCCTTCGCGGCCTATGACCGGGCGCGCCGCACGCCCTGCCAGGTGGTGCAGCACAACGCCGACGTCTCGCTCGCCTGGTTCGAGCACATGAACCGCTCCTGGGACATGGATGCGGAGCAGTTCTCGATGGTGGTGATGTGCCGGGCCAAGTCCATCACCTACGACAACCTGGTGGTGCGCGATCCGGATTATGTGAAGGCGGTGGACGACGCGTTCTATGCCCGCCTCTACGCCGAGACGGGCGAGGATTTTCGCGGTAGCCGGCCGACGCCGATGTTCACGGCTCTCTCCTTGCGCGGGATGCGGATCCCGAACCGGGTCGCGATGGCGCCGATGGCGCAGTACTCGGCCGACGCGGACGGCAACCTCGCCGACTGGCACTTCGTGCACTACACCTCGCACGCGCTGGGCGGCCCGGGCCTCCTCTTCACCGAGATGACCTGCCCGTCAGCCGATGCCCGCATCACCCCGGGCTGCCCGGGGCTCTGGACCGACGCGCACGAGGCGCAGTGGGCCCGCATCGTCAATTTCGTCCACGCCCATACCGACACGAAGATCGTGATGCAGCTGGGCCATGCCGGGCGCAAAGGGTCGACCCAGGTCGGCTGGGAGCGGATGGACCGGCCGCTGCCTCACGGCAACTGGCCGATCGTCTCGGCCTCCCCCATCCCTTATCTCGACGGGGTGAGCCAGGTGCCGGAAGAACTCGACCGGGCCGGGATGGACCGGGTGCGCGACGAGTTCGTGCAGGCCACCGGGCGGGCGGCGCGGGCGGGCTTCGACATGCTGGAGCTGCACTGCGCCCATGGCTACCTGATGGCCTCGTTCCTGTCCCCGCTCACCAACACCCGCACCGACGCGTATGGCGGCGCGATCGAGAACCGCCTGCGTTTCCCCCTCGAGGTCTTTGCCGCCATGCGCGCCGCCTGGCCGGCGGAGCGGCCGATGTCGGTGCGCATCTCGGCCACCGACTGGGCGGAAGGCGGGATGGACGAGACCGACACGGTGGCGGTCGCCGAAGCGCTCCGGCAAGCCGGTTGCGACCTCGTCGACGTCTCGGCCGGCCAGACCGTCGCCGATCAGCGCCCGGTCTACGGCCGGATGTTCCAGGTCCAGTTCGCCGACGCGATCCGCAACCGCGCCCGCAACGACGCCCCGATGGCGGTGATGGCGGTCGGCGCGATCACGGAGGCTGGCCAAGTCAACACCATCCTGCATACCCGCCGGGCCGACATCGTGGCCCTCGGCCGGCCGCATCTCTGGAACCCGAATTTCTGTCGCCAGGCCTCGGCCTGGTACGACGCCCGCACGCAATCTTGGCCGAAGCCCTACCTGCCGGGCCGCGACCAGGCCCACCGCGAGCTTCCGAAAGCGCGCGAGCAGGAGATCGGCTTACGGCGCAAGGCCCGGCCGCGGCCCCCGCAGGGCCGGCC
>JAEWKL010000640.1 GCA_023386115.1 Pseudomonadota bacterium | reverse complement strand
GCCTACCGGCGGGGCAACGGCGCCGACCCGGAGACCCTCGACCCGCACAAGACCTCGACCCTGGCCGAGGCGACGATCCTCCTCGACCTCTACGAGGGCCTGAGCGCCTACGGCCCCGACGGCACGCTCGGGCCGGGCGCCGCCGAGAGCTGGACCACCTCCGCCGACGGCCTGACCTGGACCTTCCGATTGCGCCGCAACGGGCGCTGGTCGAACGGCGATCCGGTGGTGGCCGACGACTTCATGCACGGCTTCCGGCGCATGCTCGACCCGGCGACGGGGGCGAAATACGCCAGCGTGCTCGCGCCGATCCGCCATGCGCAAGCCGTCAATCGCGGGGCGATGCCGGTGGATGCGGTCGGCGTCGCCGCCCCCGACCCGCTCACCGTGGTGATTCAGCTGGCCCAGCCGACGCCCTACTTCGTCGAGCTGATGACCCACCAGGCGAGCACGCCCGTGCACCGGCCCTCGCTCGCCCGTTACGGCGAGGCCTTCACCCGGCCCGGCAACCTCGTCTCGAACGGCGCCTACCTCCTCAAGGATTATTCGCCCAACGACCGCATCACCGCGATCCGCAACCCGCATTACCGCGAGGCCGGCCAAGTCGCGATTCCCCAGGTCGAGTACATTCCGACCCCGGACCTCGCCGCCGCGGTCCGCCGCTTCGCCGCGGGCGAGATCGATTCCCTCGAGGACCTGCCCGCCGACCAGGTGCGGAGCCTGAAATCCCGCTTCGGCGACGCCGTGGTGCTCAATCCCGCCCTCGGCGTGCTCGCGCTGATGGTGAACGTGCGAAAGCGCCCCCTCGACGACGCGAGGGTGCGCCGCGCCCTGTCGCTCGCCCTCGACCGCGAGTTCCTGGCCGAGGCAGTGTGGGGCGAGACGATGCTGCCGGCGTATTCCCTCACCCCCGCCGGGCTCGACAACGCATTGCCGCCACCCGCGATGCCGGGCCGGGACCTTTCTCCGCTGGAACGCGAGGATGCGGCAGTCGCCCTCCTGCGCGAGGCCGGCTACGGCCCGGGGGGACAACCCCTCGCGGTCGAGCTGCGCTATAACATCACCGACAACAACCGGAACACCATGGTGGCGATCGCCGACCTGTGGCGCCCGCTCAACGTCACGACCTCCTTCGCCGCCACCGACGCCAAGACCCATTTCGCCTATCTCCGCGACGGCGGTCCGTTCGACCTCGCCCGGATGAGCTGGATCGCCGATTACGCCGATCCGCAGAACTTCCTGTTCCTGGTCGAGAGCGACAATGACGGCTTCAATTCCGGCCGCTACGCCAACCCGGCCTACGACGCCCTGATGCGCGAGGCCGCCCGCGAGACCGACCTCGAGGCCCGGGCCCGGATCCTGTACCGTGCGGAAGAACTCTTCCTCGCCGACCTGCCCTGGATCCCGCTGCTGCATTACCGGCACAAGCACTTGATCGGACCGCGCCTGCGCGGCTTCGTGCCGAACCTGCGCGGCGTCTCGCCGACCCGCTGGCTGTCGCTGGCATGATTCCCTTCGTCCTGCGCCGCCTCGCCCAAGGCATCCCGACGCTCTTCCTCGTCGTCACCCTGTCGTTCTTCCTGGTGCGGCTCGCGCCGGGCGGGCCGTTCGACCTGGAGCGGCCGCTGCCGGCCGCCGCGATGGAGAACTTGCGCCGGGTCTACGGCCTCGACCAGCCGCTCCTCGTCCAGTACGGGCGCTACCTCGCGGCGCTCGCCCGGGGCGACCTCGGGCCCTCCTTCTCGGTGCGCGACCTCTCGGTGGCGGAGCTGTTCGCCCGCGGCCTGCCGGTCTCGATGACGCTCGGCGCCCTCGCGCTCGGGCTCGCGCTCGTTCTCGGCACGGTCCTCGGCGGCCTCGCGGCCCTGCGGCGGGGCTCCGCCCTCGACCATGCCGTCACCACGTTCGGCACCCTCGCCCTGACCGTGCCGGGCTTCGTGGTGGCGCCGCTGCTCCAGATCGCCTTCGGGCTGTCCTTGCGCTGGCTGCCCGTCGGCGGCTGGGACGACGGCGCTCCCAAAAACCTCGTCCTGCCGGTCGTCACCCTGGCATTGCCGCAGGTCGCGGTGGTGGCCCGCCTCGCCCGGGCCGGCCTCGTCGAGGTGTTCGACCGGCCGCATTGGCGCACCCTGCGGGCGCTCGGCCTGCCGCCCCGGATCCTGGCTGTCCACGCGCTCCGCGGTGCGGCCTTGCCGGTCGTGTCCTATCTCGGACCGGCGGCGGCGGGGCTGCTGACCGGCTCGGTGGTGGTCGAGACGGTGTTCGGCCTGCCGGGGGTCGGGCGCTACTTCGTCGACGGGGCGATCAACCGCGACTACACGCTGGTGCTCGGCACGGTGGTGCTGATCGCGGTGTTCGTCCTCGTGCTCAACCTCCTGTCCGACCTCGCCTGCGCCCTCATCGACCCGCGTCTCAGGGATGCCGGGTGAGCGCCGGGGCCAGCGTCGCGGAGGCCTCGCTCCTCGGCCGCGCCCGCCGGCGCCTCCTCGGCGACCGTGTCGCGCGAGCCTGCGCGGCGATCCTCGCCCTCGTGGCGCTCGCCTGCACCCTCGGGCCGTTCCTCACCGGCCACCCCTACGACCGGCTCTATTACGATTATCCCGGCACCCCGCCCTCCCTTGCGCTCTACCCGAAGCCGGATTCCGTCCGCCCCGCCCTCGACCGGCTCGCCTTCCGCATGCGGGTGCGGGCCGAGGACGTGACCGTCACGCCCGACGCGACCCGCCTGACGCTGGCCTCCGACCGGCCTCTGGACCCGCGGGTGCTCACCTTCTTCTCCCGCTCCGACACCTTCGGGGAGGCCCGCGTCCTCGGCCGCTCCGAGGACGGGCGGCGGCTGACCGTCGAGGCGCCGTTGCGCTCCTTGCGCTTCCTCGCCGGCACCGACGCGCTCGGCCGCGACCTCCTCACCCGCAGCCTCGTCGCCGGGCGCCTGTCCCTGGCGCTCGGCCTGATGGCGAGTGCGGTGGCCCTCGGCATCGGGGTGGCCTACGGCGCCCTCGCCGGCACGCTCGGCGGGCGGATCGACGCGGCGATGATGCGCCTCGTCGACATCCTGTACTCCCTGCCCTTCGTGTTCTTCGTCATCATGCTGGTGGTGTTCTTCGGCCGCTCGGTGGCGCTGATCTTCGTCGCGGTCGGCGCCGTCGAATGGCTCGACATGGCCCGCATCGTCCGGGCCGAGGCGCAGGCGATCCGCCGGCGCGACTACGTCCGGGCGGCCGAGGCCCTCGGCCTCTCCACGGTGGCGATCCTGCGCCGGCACGTCGTGCCGAACCTGCTCGGCCCCGTCGTCGCCTTCGCGGCCCTGATGGTGCCGCGGGTGATCCTGCTCGAGAGCTTCCTGTCGTTCTTGGGCCTCGGCGTGCAGGAGCCGGCGACGAGCTGGGGCGTGCTGATCGCCGACGGCGCCCGCAGCCTCGAGACCGCGCCGTGGATGCTGGTGGTGCCCGCCGCCTTCCTGGTCGCGACGCTCGTCGCCCTGACTCTTCTGGGCGAGCGCCTGCGCGACGCCCTCGATCCGCAGGACCGCGCATGAATCCAGGGAGCACGAGCCTCCTCTCCCTGCGCGGCCTGACGGTGCGCTACCCGCAAGCCGGCGTCGCCGCGCTCGACAATCTCGACCTTGACCTCGCCCGCGGGGAGACCCTGGCCCTCGTCGGCGAATCGGGCTCGGGCAAGAGCCAGGTCGCGCTCGCCGTGATGGGCCTGCTGCCGCCGCAGGCGCGGGTCTCGGGGTCCGTGCGCGTCGACGGGACCGAGCTGACCGGGCTGAGGCGCTCCGCCCTCGACCGGATCCGCGGTGCCCGCATCGGCCTGGTGTTCCAGGAACCGATGACCGCCCTCGACCCGCTCTTCACCATCGGCCACCAGATCGCCCTGCCGCTCCGCGCCCATCGCCGCCTGGGCCGACGCCAGGCGGAGGCGCGGGTGCGCGAGCTCCTGGGCCTCGTCGGCCTGCGCGATGCGGGCTCGCGGCTCTCTGCCTATCCGCACGAATTGTCGGGCGGCGAGCGCCAGCGGGTGATGATCGCGATGGCGCTCGCCTGCGAGCCGGACCTCCTCATCGCCGACGAGCCGACGACGGCCCTCGACGTCACCGTGCAGGCGCAGATCCTCGCTCTGCTCGCCGACCTCAAGGCGCGCCTCGGCCTCGCCCTCCTGTTCATCACCCATGACCTGCGGCTGGTCCGGCGCATCGCCGAGCGCACGGCGGTGCTGCGGGACGGCCGCCTCGTCGAGGCCGGGCCGACCGAGGACCTGTTTCGCGCGCCCCAAGCGCCCGAGACCCGCGACCTCCTCGCCGCCGAGCCTGCGGGCCGCAAAGGGCCGGTGCCGGAGAGCGCCCCCGTGGTGCTGGCGGCGCGGGGCGTGTCGGTCGCCTATCCGGGACGGCGGCGCTTCCTCCGGGCGGAGGCGCCGCGCCTCGCCGTCGCCGGCATCGACCTGACCCTGCGGGCCGGCCAGACGCTCGGCGTCGTCGGCGAATCGGGCTCGGGCAAGTCGAGCCTCGGCCGGGCGCTCATCCGCCTCGAGCCGGCCGCCCACGGCCTGGTGCGGTTCGAGGACCGCGACCTGACGGCGCTCGACCGCGCCGCCC
>JAEWKL010000624.1 GCA_023386115.1 Pseudomonadota bacterium | reverse complement strand
CTTCGAGGCGGCGCTTTGTTTTCCGGTCGACCGACTCACTCGACCGCGACGGAGACGAGATCGTGACCTCCTCGCTGCTGCCGACCTACGCCCGGGCCAAGGTGTCCTTCGAGCGCGGTGAGGGCGCTTGGCTCATCGCCCGAGACGGCTCGCGATACCTCGATTTCGGCGCCGGCATCGCGGTCAACTCGGTCGGCCACGGCCATCCGCACCTCGTCGCGGCGCTGACCGAGCAGGCCCAGAAGGTCTGGCACGTCTCGAACCTGTTCGAGGTGCCGGAGGCCGAGCGGCTGGCCCAGCGGCTGACCGAGGCGAGCTTCGCCGACGTGGTCTTCTTCGCCAATTCCGGTGCCGAGGCCAACGAGGCCTGCATCAAGATGGCGCGCAAGTACCACGCCGCCGGCGGCCACCCGGAGCGCTACCGGATCATCACCTTCGAGGGCGCCTTCCACGGCCGCACGCTGGCCACCATCGCGGCCGGCGGGCAGCAGAAATACATCGATGGCTTCGGCCCGAAGGTCGACGGGTTCGACCAGGTGCCGTTCGGCGACCTGGAAGCCCTCAAGAGCGCCATCACCCCGGAGACCGCCGCCCTGATGATCGAGCCGATCCAGGGCGAGGGCGGCCTGCGGGTGGTCTCGCACGAGTGGCTGCGCACCCTGCGCTCCCTGTGCGACGAGCACGGCCTCCTGCTGATCATGGACGAGGTCCAGACCGGCATCGGCCGGACCGGCAAGCTCTTCGCCCACGAATGGTCGGGCGTGACGCCCGACATCCTGTCCTCGGCCAAGGGCATCGGCGGCGGCTTCCCGATGGGGGCGTGCCTCGCCACCCGCGAGGCGGCCCGCGGCATGGTGGTGGGCAGCCACGGCACCACCTTCGGCGGCAACCCGCTCGCCATGGCGGTGGGCAACGCCGTGCTCGACATCATCCTGGCCCCCGGCTTCCTGGAGCACGTGCGCCAGACCGGCCTGCTCCTGAAGCAGCGCCTCGCCGCCCTCAAGGACCGCCACCCCGACATCGTCGACGAGCTCCGCGGCGAGGGCCTGATGATGGGCCTGCGCCTCGTGGTCACCAACACCGAGTTCGCCGCCGCCGCCCGGGACGAGCACCTCTTGGTGATCCCGGCCGGCGACAACGTCGTGCGTCTGCTGCCGCCGCTGATCATCGGCGAAGCCGAGGTGAGTGCGGCCCTGGACAAGCTGGAGGCGGCCTGCGCCGCCATGGAGACGAGGGGCCGGAGGGCCGCCGAGTGATGAACGCGCCCGTGAAGATCGCGCCGGCCCCCCGGCACTTCCTCGACCTGACCGATTTCTCCAGCGCCGAGCTGCGCACCGTCCTCGACGCCTGCGCCGACCTGAAGCGCCGCCGCCGCAAGGGCGAGCCGCCGGTCGAGCGGCCGCTCGCCGGCAAGTTCCTCGGCATGGTGTTCGACAAGCCCTCGACCCGCACCCGCGTCTCGTTCGACGTGGCGATGCGGGAACTGGGCGGCGAGACCCTGATGCTCACCGGCCGGGAGATGCAGCTCGGCCGCGGCGAGACCGTCGCCGACACCGCCCGGGTCCTGTCGCGCTACATCGACGCGATCATGATCCGCATCCTCGACCACGGCATGATGCTGGAACTGGCCGAGTACGCCACGATCCCGGTCATCAACGGCCTGACGAAGGAGTCGCATCCGTGCCAGATCATGGCCGACGTGCTGACCTTCGAGGAGCATCGCGGGCCCATCAAGGGCCGCACCGTCGCCTGGTCGGGGGATGCCAACAACGTGCTGGCCTCCTGGGCCCATGCCGCGGCGCGGTTCGACTTCCGCCTCAACGTCGCCTGCCCGCCCGAGCTGCCGGTGCCGGAGAGCCTGATCGCCCGTGCCAAGGCGGAGGGCGCGGAGCTTAACCTCACCACCGACCCGTTCGAGGCGGTGGCGGGGGCCGACGCGGTCGTGACCGCTTGCTGGGTCTCGATGGGCGACGAGGACGAGGCGCACCGCCACAACCTGCTGATGCCCTACCAGGTCAACGGCCGGCTGATGGCGGCAGCCGCGAAGGATGCGGTGTTCATGCACTGCCTGCCGGCCCATCGCGGCGAGGAGGTCACCGCCGACGTGATCGACGGACCGCAATCGGTGGTGTTCGACGAGGCCGAGAACCGGCTCCACGCCCAGAAGGGCATCCTGGCCTGGTGCCTCGGCGCGGTGCCCTGACGGCGGGTTCGGCATCAATCTGACGGGTCTGACCCCTCCGCGTCATCCCGGGGCCGCGCAGCGGAACCCGGGATCCATAACCGCTGACGGTTCAGACTCATGCGGAACGCTGCCCGCCTTTTCCGGATATCTCGGCGTGTATGGATCCCGGGTTCTCGGCTACGCCGAGCCCCGGGATGACGTGGAGGGTTTCCCGAGCCTCAGGAGTCGATCGAGCAGGCCCGGATGCTCCGGCCCGCGCGACACCCCTTCGAAAACACCGCCCAGCCTCCCATATACCGGGATACGCCGGTCTCTCGCCGCGGCGTCTCCCGCCCCCGCTCCGCCTGCCCGTTCCCGTCGCGGCATGCACCGCAGCTCTGACGGAAGGCGCCCCGCCGGGAGACCTTCTTCTTCCTGCACGAGTGCCGGACCCTCGTCGGACCGGCGGCGGTGAGAGCATGTCCGAGACGATCCCCTCCCAGAGCCATGATGGCCGCGACGACGCGATCCTGCCCTTCGCGGTCGAGCCTCTCGACGTGCGCGGCCGCGTCGTGCGCCTCGGCCCTTCCGTCGACACCATCCTGCGCCGGCACGGCTATCCCGACACCGTCGCGCGCCTGCTCGGCGAGGCCGCGGCCCTGACCGTGCTGCTCGGCTCCTCGCTCAAGTTCGAGGGCCGGTTCCAGCTCCAGACCAAGTCCGACGGCCCGGTCGAGATGGTGGTGGTGGATTTCGAGGCGCCCGACCGAGTGCGCGCCACCGCCCGCTTCGATGCCGGGCGCATCGCCGAGGCGGGCCCGCGCGCCGGCACCGCCCAGCTCCTCGGCCGCGGCCACCTCGCCATGACCATCGACCAGGGTTCGGCCCAGAGCCGCTACCAGGGCGTGGTGGCGCTCGAGGGCCAGGGCTTCGAGGAGGCGGCGCACCAGTATTTCCGTCAGTCGGAGCAGATCCCGACCCGGGTGCGCCTCGCCGTCGCCGAGCAGGTCGAGGGCGGAGGAGAGGCGTCCGGGAGTTCCTGGCGCTCCGGCGGCCTGCTGGTGCAGTTCCTGCCCCACTCGCCCGATCGCGCCCGCCTCGCCGACCTGCCGCCCGGCGACCTGCCGGAGGGGCACGCGCTGCTCGACGACAGCCAGCCGCAGGAGGACGATGCCTGGGTCGAGGCCAAGTCGCTGATCGCGACGATCGAGGATCACGAGCTCGTCGATCCGACCGTGTCGAGCGAGCGCCTGCTCTACCGTCTCTTCCACGAGCGCGGCGTGCGGGTGTTCGAGGCGCAGGGGGTGCACGAGGCCTGCCGCTGCTCGCGCGAGCGGGTGATGGGGATGGTCCGCAATTTCTCCGCCGAGGAGCGCCGCGAGATCGTCGGCGAGAACGGCCGCATCGGCATCACCTGCGAGTTCTGCTCGCGCCACTACGACCTCGACCCGGCCGAGGTGGAGGCGGAGATCGCCGGCAGCCGGGACAGCTGAGAATCAGGCCCTGATCCGGGCCTGACGCAGGGAAAGCGGCGGTGCGAGGGAACCTTTCGCACCGCAACGGACTCATCATGCGCCCGAGCGTGTCGGGCGCACGAAGCCGGAGCCGTCGATGTCCCGCCCCCTCCTCGCCGCCGCGTTCCTCCTCGCCGCCGGCACCAGCGCCGGCCTGGCGCAGGACGCCGGCGGCCCCAAACCCGTGCCCGGCGCCCCCGCCACCCTCGCCAACGACCTGCGGCCGACCTTCGTCGCGCAGGAGCCGAGCGACCTCGTCGCCTCGAAGCTGATCGGCCAGAGCATCCAAAACGGCGCCAACGAGACGATCGGCTCGATCGCCGACATCGTGCTTGGGCCGGATCTGGCGGTGAAGTCCTACGTCGTCGGCGTCGGCGGCTTCCTCGGCCTCGGCACCAAGTACGTCTCGGTCGCTAGGGAAGCGCTGCAGGTCACCCGCGTCGACGACAAGACCCTGAAGGCGGTGATCAACACCGACAAGGACCAGCTCCGCGCCGCGCCGGAATACGTCTATCTCGGCCAGCAGCCGGACAAGGCCAAGGCTGACGCATCCAAGACCGAGGCGCAGAAGACCGACGCCCAGAAGCCGGACGGTCCTGCCGCCACCGGCACCACCACGACCCAGCCGGCGCAGCAGTAAGCTGGAGCTTGGCGGGGCGGTGTCGTGCGTGGCACGGTGCCGTCCGGTTCACGACCGGACACCTCCCGCCATGCCCCTCGACCTCTATCTCGGCTTCGTCGCCGCGACGCTCGTCCTGATCCTGATCCCGGGCCCGAACGTCGCCCTCATCGTCGCCAACAGCGTCGCCCATGGCAGCCGCTACGGCCTCGTCACCGTGGCGGGCACCAGCGTGGCCCTGACCGCCCAGCTCGCCCTCACGGTCGCCGGCCTCTCGGCGATGCTGGCCGTGATGGCGACCTGGTTCGAGCTGCTGCGCTGGCTCGGCGTCGCCTACCTGGCCTGGCTCGCCGTCCGTGCCTGGCGCGCGCCCGCGACCGACCTCGCCCGGACCGCGCCGGACGCCAGGGCCGCCCGGGCCATCGCCTTGCGGGGCTTCTTCGTGGCGCTGACCAACCCGAAGACCCTCCTGTTCTTCGGGGCCTTCCTGCCGCAGTTCGTCAGCCGCGACGCGGCGCCCTTCGGGCAGCTGGCGCTGCTCGCCGCGACCTTCCTGGTGCTGGCGATCGCCGGCGACGCGGTCTGGGCGGTGCTGGCGGGGAGGGCGCGGGTCGTACTGGCGAAAGGTCGGTGGCGCAACCGGCTGACCGGCGGGCTGCTGCTCGGGGCGGGGGTGGGGCTGGCGCTGGCCGGGAAGCCGTGAGGCCGGAGGTAGCAGGCCGCGCAGCGGATCCCGCAATCCAGAACCTCAGGACGTTCAGGGTAAAGCGGCACCTATCCGCCCGCTTCTGCACCACCTATGCGTCTGGATCCCGGGCTCTCGCCTTCGGCGAGCCCCGGGATGACCCTGTGAGGGGGAACCGTTGCGAGCATCGTCCTGACAGGTCGTCCGCTCACACGGGACTCCACCCCGCCGCGCAATCCCGCACCAGCTGGCGCAGGAACACTTCCCCCGCCTCCAAGGCCGCCAGCGTGATGTACTCGTCGGGCTGGTGTGCCTGGTCGATCGAGCCCGGGCCGCAGACCACGGTCGGCAGGCCGGCGAGCTGGAAGCGGCCGGCCTCGGTGGCGTAGGGGACGGTGATGGTGTGGTTGCGGCCGGCAAGCCGCAGGGCCAGGCGCTCGGCCGGGGAGCCGGGCTCCGGCGCCAGGCCCGGGACCGCCGCGTCCTCCTCGGTCTCGATACGGCCGTAGGCGCCGAAGCGGTTGAGCCGCTCGCGGGTGACCCGCTCGACCTCGGCGGCGAACAGGTCCGGGATCTCGTCGCGGGGAAGGTCGGGCAGGCCGCGGAATTCCCACTGGAACTCGCAGGCCTTCGGCAGGATGTTGCGGGCGGTGCCGCCGCCGATCACCCCGACATGGACCGTGGTGTAGCCCGGATCGAACCGGCCGCCGGCATCGCCCCGCGCCGCCATCTGGTCGGCGATACGATTCAAGCCCGCCACCAGCTCGGCCGCCGCCATCACGGCATTGGCGCCCAGCGCCGGCTTCGAGGAATGCGCCTCGTGGCCGTGGACGGTGGTGCGGTAGGTGTAGATGCTCTTGTGGGCGTCGGCCACGTCGAGGTCGGTCGGCTCGCCGACGATCACGGCGCCCGGCCGCGGCAGGTCCTTGCCGAAGCGAGCGATCACGTCGGCGACGCCGAGGCAGGTCAGTTCCTCGTCGTAGGAGAGCAGGATGTGGATCGGCGTCTTGAGGTCGGCCGCCAGCATCTCCGGCACCAGGGCGAGGCAGAGCGCGTCGAAGCCCTTCATGTCGACGGCGCCGCGGCCATAGGCTCGGCCGTCGGCCACGCGCAGGGTGTAGGGGTCACTGGTCCAGGATTGCCCCGCCACCGGCACCACGTCGGTATGGCCCGAGAGCACCACGCCACCGTCCCGCATCGGCCCGATCGTGGCGAAGAGCGCCGCCTTGTCGCCGGTCTCGTTGGGGGCCAGCACGTAAGGCACGCCCCAGGCATCGAGGTACCCGGCCACCCACTCGATGAGCGGCAGGTTCGACTTCTGGCTCTCGGTGTCGAAGGAGACCAGCCGGGCGAGGAGTTCGAGCGGGGTCAGACGGGGGCCGGTCTTGGTCATGGGGGTGGGCGGTCTCGCGGGAGAGGGACGACCCCGGTCTTAGCCCAAGCCCGCCGCCCCCGACAGCCGCGCCGGCGCAAGGACCCCCAGACGCCGGAGCACGGGTCAGGCCGATCGCACGCGCGAAGTGCGCCTCACGAAACTCCTGCGACGACCGGGAGCTTCGTGAGGGACACTCAGTGCATCACCCGGCGCACATGCGGCGAATCGAGCGAGAAGGCGGGGATCGCCGCCTCGAAGCTGCGGCCGTCCGGGGTCGCCATGGTGTAGGTGCCCTCCATCGTGCCGTCCGGCGTCGTGAGGGGACAGCCGCTGGTGTAGCTGAACGACTCGCCGGGGCCGAGCACCGGTTGCTTGCCGACCACGCCGGCGCCGCGCACCTCCTGCATCTCGCCGCGACCGTCGATGATGCGCCAATGGCGGGAGCGCAGCTGCACCTGCTCGCTGCCGTTATTGGTGATCTCCACCGTATAGGCGAAGAAGTAGCGTCCGCTGTCGGGCGAGGATTCCTCCTCGACGAAGCGCGGCTGCACGGACACGCTGATGCCGCGGGTCTCGGCCTTGTACATCAGGGAACCTCCGCTGACGGCCTGCGGGCAAGCGCGACGGCCGATGGGGGTCGTGGTACGTCCGACCTTCCGGATCGTCAATCACCGGCGATCACGGTCGGTAATCCTGCACGAGGCGCGTCCATCCCCGCCATGAGGTTTCTTCGCCCATCCACAGCGCTCGCGGGGCTCGCCGCCGCCGCCGCGCTGGCGTTCCAGACCGACAGGGCCGCCCTCGTCCTGCTCGCCCTCTGGTGCGGCCTGGGGC
>JAEWKL010000585.1 GCA_023386115.1 Pseudomonadota bacterium | reverse complement strand
GGCGGGGCGCGCCCGGCCCTGCGGATCGTTGAAGTAGCGGAAGAACTCCGAGCCGGGGCTGATCACCAGCCGGGTCTCGTTCCCGCTCAGGCCCTTCTCGTAGGCCTGCATCGAGCGATAGAAGGCGAAGAAGTCCGGGTCCTGCCCGAAGGCCTCGGCGAGGATGCGGTTGCGATCCGCCTCGCCCTGGCCGCGGAGCTGGTCCGCCTTCTGGTTCGCCTCGGCGATGAGCACCGTCACGTCGCGGTCGGCCTTGGCCTTGATGGTGGCCGCCACCTGGGCGCCGTTGGCGCGCAGGTCCGCCGCCTCGCGCTCGCGCTCGGTGCGCATGCGCTGGTAGACCGCCTGGGAGTTGGCCGCCGGCAGGTCGACGCGGGTCAGGCGCAGGTCGATGATCTCGATGCCGAGATTCTTCGCCTGCCGGTTCACCTCTTCCTGGATGCGGTTCATCAGGGCCTCGCGCTGGGTGCGCACGATGGCGTCCCGCGAAGCGCTGGCCAGCACGTTGCGCATCGCCGCGTTGGTGAAGCTCGACAGTCGCTGGTTGGCGACCTGGACGTTGTTCACCGACTGGTAGAACCGCAAGGGATCGCTGATCTTGTAGCGGGCGAAGGCGTCGACCTCGAGGTTCTGGCGGTCGGCCGAGAGCACGGTCTGCACCGGCAGGTCGAGGTCGAGCAGCCGCTTCTCGAACAGCGTCACGCTCTCGAAGAACGGCAGCTTGAAGTACAGGCCCGGCCGGTCGGTGCCGGCCTGGTTCAGCACGGTGCGCACGCGGCCGAACTGCAGCACCAGGGCCTGCTGGGTCTGGCTCACGGTGAAGGCCGAGGCGTAGATCAGCACCAGGACGAGGGCGCCGAGGACGACGAGGCCGGTGCGAAGCGCGTTGCCGTTCATCGCGCGCTCCCCTGGGCCGGACGGGCGGCATTGGCGAAGTCCTGCAGCGGCAGGACCGGGAGCACCCCGGCCGCAGCCGCGCCGCCGGCGCCCGCCGCACCGCCCTGGTCGATGATCACCTTGTTCACGCCGCCCAGAACCTTCTCCATCGTGTCGAGGAACATCCGCTCGCGGGAGACCGCGGGCGAGAGCTTGTAGGATTCGTAGACCTCGCGGAAGCGCGCGGCCTGGCCGGTCGCCTCGGCGGTGGCCTGCGACTTGAAGGCCTCCGCCTGCTGCATCACCTGCGAGGATCGTCCCCGGGCCTCGGGCACCACGCGGCTCGCGTAGGTCTCGGCCTCGTTGCGGGCGCGGGCCGCGTCCTGCTGGGCCGCGTTCACGTCGACGAAGGCCTGTCGCACCTCGGAGGGCGGGCTGACGCCCTGGAGCTGGACGACGTTGATCAGCACGCCGGCGCCGTAGGAATCGAGCGCCTTCTGGATGATCTGCTGCACCTCCTGCGCCACGCTCGACTGTTCGGTGGTCAGGATCGCCTGGATCTGGCGCCGGCCCACCACCTCGCGCATCGCGCTCTCGGCCACCGACTTGATGGTGCCCTCGGGGTTCTGGAGGTTGAACACGAAATCCTCGGCCTTGGCCGGGTTCACGCGCCACTGCACGTCGAAGTCGATGTCGACGATGTTGTCGTCGCCGGTGAGCATCAGGCTCTCCTCCGGCACGTCCCGGGACCGCTGGGCGCCGACGCCCGAGCGGTAGCCGACCTGGATGCTGCGCGACTCGCCGACATTCGGCCGCACCACCGCGCCGACCGGATAGGGGAAGTTCCAGCGCAGGCCCTCGCCGGACTGGCCGGTATAGCGGCCGAACACCGTGTTGATGCCGACCTGGCTCGGCAGCACCGTGTACCAGCCGGTCATCAGCCACAGCACCAGCACGACCAGCACCGCCAGCACCGCGCCCTTGGTGCCGACCGAGCCGCCGCCGGGCATCAGGGTCTTGAGCCGGTCCTGGCTGCGGCGCAGCAGATCCTCGAGGTCCGGCGGCTGGTTGCCGCCGCCCGAGCCGCCGCCGCCCCAGGGACCGCCGCCCCCGCCGCCGGAACCGCCGCCCCAGGGACCGCCGCTATTGCCGCCGCGATTGCCCCAGGGACCGCCCCCGTTGCCGCCGCCACCGCCACTGCCGCCGCTCTGATTGCTCCAAGGCATGCTCGCCCACGTCCTTTCCCGGCCGGCACGCCCCGCGCTGTCTCTCGCGTCCCGCGCGGCACTCGCACTGCTCTGGTCTCGGTCCCTTGCGATATCGGCCGAGCCCCACGCGAAAGCAACCACCGGCGTCGGCCGAATTCTCAAGGTTTCTGCGGGCTAGCGGGAGTTCCATCGCCGCACCCCGGAACTTGAGATGGTTTCCTCGTCTCGGACGTGTCGGGCTCAACGAGCCCGCTCGAGGGTCACGAACCGAAATCCGTGCTCGTCCTCGGGCCCGGCCGGATGCGCCTCCGCGGCGACCTCGCGGAACTCCGCGGGAAGCGCGGGAAAGCGCGCGTCGCCCTCGGGCGCCGCGTCGACCTCGGTGAGGTGGATCCGGTCGGCATGCGGCAGGGCAAGGGCGTAGATCTCGGCCCCGCCCGCCACCATCACCTCCTCCGCCGAGCCCGTGAGCCGCAGGGCGTCGTCCCACCCGGCCGCTGCTTCAGTGCCGGGCGCCTCCCAGGCGGGATCCCGGGTCAGCACGATCACGCGGCGTCCCGGCAGCGGCCGGCCGATCGAGTCCCAGGTCTTGCGCCCCATCACCACCGGCTTGCCCATGGTGAGGGCGCGGAAGCGCCGCAGGTCGCTGCGCAGGCGCCAGATCAGCGCGTTGTCGCGGCCGATGACGCCGTTCTTCGCCACGGCGACGATCAGGGTGACGAGGGGCGGCGACATCCTCAGACCGCCACCGGCGCCCGGATCGCCGGGTGCGGGTCGTAGCCCTCGATGCTGATGTCGTCGTAGCGGAAATCGAACAGCGATCGCACCGAGGGGTCGAGGCGCAGCCGCGGGAGCGGGCGGATGTCGCGGGCGAGCTGCTCGCGGGCCTGGGTGATGTGGTTGGAATAGAGATGCGCGTCGCCCAGCGTGTGGACGAAGTCGCCCGGTGTCAGATCGAGCACCTGCGCCATCATGTGGGTGAGGAGCGCGTAGGAGGCGATGTTGAACGGCACGCCGAGAAAAACGTCTGCCGAGCGCTGGTAGAGCTGGAGCGAGAGCCGCCCGTCGGCGACGTAGAACTGGAACAGGCAATGGCAGGGCGCCAGCGCCATGCGGTCGAGGTCGGCCGGGTTCCAGGCCGACACGACGAGGCGGCGCGAATCGGGGTTGCGGCGGATCTCGTCGAGCACCCAGGCGATCTGGTCGACGCTGCCGCCGTCCGGCTTGGCCCAGGAGCGCCATTGCCGGCCGTAGACGGGGCCGAGGTCGCCGTGCTCGTCGGCCCACTCGTCCCAGATCGTCACGCCGTTCGATTGCAGGTAGGCGACGTTGGTGTCGCCGGCGAGGAACCACAACAGCTCGTGGATGATCGACTTCAGGTGCAGCCGCTTCGTCGTCACGAGGGGAAAACCCTCGGCGAGGTCGAAGCGCATCTGATGGCCGAACACCGAGAGGGTGCCGGTGCCGGTGCGATCGTGCTTCTCGACGCCGTCGTCGAGGATGCGCTGGAGGAGGGCGTGGTAGGGGCGCATGGCGGACATCCTCCGCGTGAAAACGGCCCGGGGCGCCGCGCGGCGCCCCGCGGGCGCCCCTTGGCCGATCCCGGGGGGAGCCGGGTG
>JAEWKL010000489.1 GCA_023386115.1 Pseudomonadota bacterium | reverse complement strand
CAGGGTGAGGCCGGCGCCTCCCCGGGCTCGGCATAGGTCGAGGGCAAGCCTTCGGTGACCAGGAACTCCTTCACGGTCATCGGCACCCCGTCGAGGGGCGAGAGCGGCGTGCCCGCGCGCCAGCGGGCGGCGCTCGCCTCGGCCTCGGTCCGCGCCCGCGGATTCTCCCGCGCGATGGCGTTGAGGTGCGGCTCCCAGGCGGCGGCGCGGGCTAGCGCCGCCTCCAGGGCCTCGACCGGCGACGCCTGGCCGGCGGCGAAGAGCCGGCCGAGTTCGACTGCGGAAAGCCGCCACAGCTCCGTGCTCATGCGATGCCTCCGATGATCAAGTGATGGATTGACATGGGCTTTCCCGAAAATGGCATACGATTTGCGATCCGGTCGGCAGCAAGATCGATGCCGCAGGAACCATCACCGTGACACCATCCGGATCGCGCAAGGGGCCCCAGGCGGAAGGCCGGTCCGTCGTGCTCGACGGCATCACTCACCGCTACGGCGGCGCCGTCGCGGTGGAGAATATCAACCTCGACATCAAGGGCGGCGAACTGGTCTCGCTGCTGGGGCCCTCGGGCTGCGGCAAGACCACATTGCTGCGCATCGTCGCCGGCTTCCTGCGCCAGACCGAGGGGCGGGTGATCGTCGGCGACCAGGTCATCGACGCCCTGCCGCCGAGCCGGCGCGCCGTCGGCATCGTCTTCCAGAACTACGCTCTCTTCCCGCACCTGACGGTCGCCGAGAACGTCGCTTACGGGCTCGCGGCCCGGGGCGCTCCCCGGGCCGAGCAGGCGGCGGAGGCGAAACGGCTCCTCGATCTCGTGCAGCTGGGCCATGCCGGGGGGCGCTTCCCGCGCCAGCTCTCCGGCGGACAGCAGCAGCGGGTGGCGCTCGCCCGGGCGCTTGCCATCCGCCCGGCGGTGCTGCTCCTCGACGAGCCCTTCGCGGCCCTGGACAAGAACCTGCGCCTCGACATGCAGATCGAGGTGAAGCGGCTCCAGCGCGTCGCCGGGGTCACCACGCTCCTCGTCACCCACGACCAGGAGGAGGCCCTGTCGCTCTCCGACCGGGTGGCGGTGCTGTCGAACGGGCGTCTGGAGCAGTTCGCCGCCCCGACCACGGTCTACGACGCGCCGGAGAGCCTGTTCGTCAATACCTTCGTCGGTTCGGCCAACGCGGTGCCCGGCGTGCTGCTCGGGCAGGACGGGATCAAGCCGCGGATCGCCCTCGATGCCGGCGGCGAAGTCCTGGCCCGGCCCCTCGCCCGGCCGATCGCGCCGGGATCGCGGGTGACCTTATGCCTGCGGCCCGAGCATCTGCGCCTCTCCGACGGGCAGGAGGGCATCGCGGGCATCGTCGAGATGGCTTTGCCGCTCGGCCCCACCGTCGTCCACGAGGTCCGGGTCGGCGCCGGCCGCCCGCTCAAGATCGCCGAGCCGCGCCTCGGCGGCGGGCTTTTACGCCCGCCCGGCACCCCCGTGCGCATCACCGTCGCCCCCGGCCTCGCCTCCGCCTTCCCGGCCGCCGCCTGACGTTCCGAACAAGGATCCTTCCGATGCTCGATCGCCGCACTCTTCTGACCACCGCCCTGTCCCTCGGCGCGATGGAGCTGTTTCCCGGCCTGTCCTTCGCGCAGGCCCGCCCCCTCGTCTTCGCCACCTTCACCGGCAGCTGGGAGGAGGCGCACAAGGCGGTGCTGGTGCCGGCCTTCCGCAAGGAGACGAACAACGCCCCGATCGTCCTCGACCCGATGCTGTCGGTCGACCAGATCGCCAAGGTCTCGGCCGCCAAGGCCAGCCCGCCGATCGACGTGATGCTGCACGATCCGGGACCGGCCCTCACGGCCCTCGCCCAGGACCTGGTCGAGCCCTATCCGGTCGAGCGCAGCGCCGCCTTCAAGCAGCTGATCCCCGACGCGCAGGACCCGCACGGCCCGGCCGCCTTCTTCCAGGTCGTCGGCCTGACCTACAACCCCGACACGGTGAAGACACCGCCGACCTCCTGGGCCGACCTGTGGCGGCCCGAATACAAGGGCCGGGTCGGCATCACCAACATGAAC
Source organism: Pseudomonadota bacterium (assembly GCA_023386115.1). Classification (GTDB taxonomy): domain Bacteria; phylum Pseudomonadota; class Alphaproteobacteria; order Rhizobiales; family Beijerinckiaceae; genus Methylobacterium. The sequence goes on along the minus strand of JAEWKL010000489.1, from coordinate 8,639 downwards.
TCGACGCTGGGCACCGGCTTCATGGTCGAGATCGCCAAGATGCATGGCGGCTCGGAATCGAACATCGATCCGGCCTTCAAGGCGATGGAGGCGCTCAAGCCCAACCTCTCGGCGGTGGCGGCCAATCCCGGTGCGCTCGCCACCCTGTTCCAGCAGGGTCAGGTCGACATCTCGCCCGGCAACTTCAACGCGATCCAGATCCTGAAGGCCAAGGGCGTGCCGGTGGAGTTCGTGGCGCCCAAGGAAGGCGCCATCGCCTTCAAGACGCTGATCCAGATCGTCAAGAACTCGCCCAACCGCGAGCTCGCCTTCAAGCTGATCGAGGCGGCGATCTCCGAGCCGGTCCAGACCCGGCTGATGCAGGCGCCCTACCTCGTCGTGCCGACCAACACTAGGGTGACGATGACCGGCGAGATCGCCCGGGTTCTGGCGAAGGACACCGACGACCTCAAGAAGAAGTTCGTGTTCCAGGACTGGAAGACGATCAACGCGCAGCGCCCGGCCTGGATCGAGCGGTTCAACCGCGAGATCAAGCTCTAAGGGAGCGGCATCCGTGGCCCTGCCGGACGTCACCGCCTATCCGTTGAGGCTGGCGAGCCCGCTCGCCCTGTTCTTCGCGGCGTTCTTCGCCGCACCCCTGGTGGCGCTCCTCGGGCTGTCGCTCCAGGGGCCGGACGGGCATCTCGGCCTGTCGCAATACGCGGCTTTCCTCGGCGACGGCTTCAGCCTCGGCGTGCTCCTCGGCACGCTCTGGCTCGGGCTCAAGGTCACGATGGCGTGCCTCGTCCTCGGCCTGCCGCTCGCCCTCGTCGCGACCCGGGCCGGGGGCTGGGTGCGGGGCCTCGTCATCCTGGCGGTGCTGACCCCGCTCCTCACCAGCGTGGTCATCCGCACCTTCGCGTGGATCGTGATCCTCGGCCGGCAGGGGGTGGTCAATTCCCTCCTTTCCTCCCTCGGGCTGATCGAGACGCCGTTGCGGATGCTCTACGCGGAAGGCGGCCTCGTCGCGGCTCTGGCCCAGGTGCAGATGCCGCTCATGGTCTTGCCGCTGATGACGGCGCTCGCACGCATCGATCCGAGCCTGTGGGACGCCTCGGAGGCGCTGGGAGCCGGGCGCTGGCGCACCTTCATCCGCGTGACGCTGCCGCTCTGCCTGCCGGGCCTGATCGCCGGGGCGGTCCTCACCTTCGCGGCGGCGATCTCCGGCTTCATCACCCAGTCGCTGATCGGCGGCGGGCAGATGCTGTTCATGCCGGGCTACATCTACCAGCAGGCCATCGCGCTCCAGAACTGGCCCTTCGCGGCGGCGATGTCGGTGATCTTCCTCGTCGCGGTGCTCGCCGTGGTGCTGGCCTTCAACGCGCTCGGCCGCCTCGCCCGCGGCTACGCGCAGACCTGAGGAGTTCCGATGTCCCGCACGCCCGGCGCCCTCGACCGGCTCTCGTTCGAGGGCCTCCTGCACCTCCTCGCCCTCCTCGCCATGCTGCTGCTGCTTGCCCCCACCGCGATCGTGCTGGTGGTCTCGTTCACCGATGGGCTCTCGTTGCGCTTCCCGCCGCCTGGCTACTCGTTTCGCTGGTACGGCGAGCTGATGGAGGCCTGGCAGCTCCACTTCGCGCTCAAGAACAGCCTCACGGTGGCGGTGCTGGCCACGGTGCTGGCGATCGGGCTCGGGGTGCTGGCGGCCCTGGCGGTGGCGCGCTCGCCGCGGCTCTCGGCGCGGCTCCTCGACAGCTTGTTCCTGTCGCCCCTGATCCTGCCGGCCTTGGCCTTCGGGCTGTCGAGCCTGATGTTCTTCTCGCTCCTCGGCTGGCCGGTCTCGGTCGTCACGCTGGTGCTCGGCCACACGGTGGTCTGCGTTCCTTACGTGGTGCGCAACACCGTGGCGGCGCTGACCCAGCTCCAGCCCTCCCTCCTCGAAGGCTCGGCCAGCCTCGGCGCCTCGCGGTTCTATACGTTCCGCCGCATCACCCTGCCGCTGATCCGGCCCGGCATCCTCTCGGGCGGCTTCCTGGCCTTCATGGCCTCGTTCGACAACATCCCGGTCTCGCTGTTCCTGCGCGACGCCGCCACCGACATGCTGCCGATCCGGATGTGGCAGGACCTGGAGGGCCGCCTCGACGTCACCATCGCGGCGCTCTCCGGAATCCTGATCGTCGCGACGATCGGGGGGATCGCCGTGATGGAGCGGGTGACCGGATTGTCGCGGCGGCTGGTGTGACTGGCGCGATCGAGCGTCTTCGCGATCAGTCAGGCGGATATCGCATGAGGCCTTCTTGGTAGATCTCCTCTCACCCGACGCCCCGCCCCGCCCCGCCCCGTCCCTCACCGAGCAGGCCGCCTTCGCCTTGCGCCGGCTGATCCTGCTCAACCTCCTGCCCCCCGGCGAGGTCCTGAACGAGCCCGACCTTGTCGCCCGCCTCGGCGTCTCCCGCACGCCGGTGCGGGAGGCCCTGAAGCTGCGCGCCGGCGAGGGCCTGGTCACCCTGCGGCGCAACCGGGCCGCCCTGGTGGCGCGGCTCGACCCGGCCGACCTCGTGCCGCTGTTCGAGCTGGAAGTGGCGCTGGAGAGCTTTTGCGCAGGCCTCGCCGCCGAGCGGATGACCGCGCCCGAGATCGACCGGCTCGACCGTCTCCAGAGGGCTCTGGAGGCGGCAGAGGCCGACCGCGACGCCTATACGCGCCTCAACCGGCAGGCCCACCGGCTGATCGTGACGGCGGCGCGCAGCCCGGCCATCGCCGAGGCGCATGGCCGGGCCTTCTCGCGGCTGGAGCGGGCCCGCAACTTCGCCCTCGCGGCGGATGGGCGCGTGGCGGAGTCGCTGACCGAGCACCGGGCGATCCTGGAGGCGCTGCGGGCGCGCGACCCTGAGCGCGCCCGGGCCCTGATGCACACCCACGTCGCCCGCACCCAGGCGGTGATGGTGGCCCGCCTGACCGAAGGATCGCGCCGATGACGGACATGACGGACCAGGCGACCTCCGAGGCGACAGCCCTCGGGGTGATCCTGCCCTCCTCGAACCGGGTGGTGGAGCGGGCGACCGAGGCCCGGCTCGCCGGCCTGCCCGCCGCCGCCTGCTACGCCCGGGTCCCCTACGGGGCGATGCTCAAGGGCGGGTCTTACAACGAGTCCGTCTTCTTCACCGCCGCCGATCTTCTGGCGGAGGCCGGGGTGGCGGCCCTGTGCTGGAACGCCACCCGCGGCGCCGCCCTCGGCTTCGCGCCCGACGAGCACCTCTGCGCGTCCGTCACCCGCCGCACCGGCCTGGCGATGGTGACGACGGCCCTCGCCGCGCGGGAGACGATCCGCCGCGCGGGCTATCGGCGCCTCGGCCTCGTGGTGCAGGGCGGGCCGGACGAGGCCGACCTGGTCCGCGCCCGCTTCGCGGAAATCCGCATCGCGATCGGCCCCGCCGCCACCCTCGGCGTCACCGAGAACCGCCTCGCCGCCGCCGTGACCCCGTCCCGCCTCGCGCGAGCCGCCCGGGAGGCGGCGACCGGGACCGAGGCGGTCCTGATCTGGAGCACCAACCTGCCCGGCTGGCGCCTGTCGCCCGCGCTCGACGGCGTGCCACTCCTCGACGCGACCACGATCGGCACCGAGGCGCTGCTGGAGGTCGCCGGGCTGGCGGGCGCCTGACGGAATCCGCATGGCACCCCTGCGGTGCGCCCCGCCGACGCCCTGTGCTAAGGCTGTCGCCACGCCCGGGAAGAGGCGTGCGGGAGGCAGAACGGGCGAAGCCGAGGCCCCCGCGCGCTTGGACAGCCGGGCTCCGGTCACGTCAGGCAGCCCCCATGAGCCTCATCACCTATCTCACCCGGATCCAGTTCGAGCGTGGCGCCGTCCGGCTGATCGGCGAGGAGCTGGCGCTTCTCGGCGCGCCCAAGCCCCTGATCGTCACCGATCGCGGCGTCGTCGCGGCCGGCCTGATCGCCCGCGTCCTCGACGCCGCCGGCCTGCCCGGCACCACCCCGGTCTTCGACGGCACGCCCGAGAACCCGACCGAGGAGGCGACGCTGGAGGCCCGCGATCGCTTCAAGGCGGAAGGGTGCGACTCGGTGATCGCGGTCGGCGGCGGCTCGCCGCTCGACCTCGCCAAGGGCGTGGCTTTGCTCGCCACGCACGACGAGCCGCTGGCGACCTATGCGGCGATCCTCGGCGGCATCCCGCGCATCCGCGCCGACCAGCCGCCGGTGATCGCCGTGCCGACCACCGCCGGCACCGGCAGCGAGGTCGGCCGCGCGGCGCTCATCACCCTGGCGGACGGGCGCAAGCTCGGCTTCATCTCGCCCCACCTGATCCCGAACGTGGCGATCTGCGACCCCGAGCTGACGCTCGGCCTGCCCCCCGGCCTCACCGCCGCCACCGGCATGGACGCGCTGACCCACTGCATCGAGACCTACCTGAGCCCCCGTCACAATCCCCCAGCCGAGGCGATCGCCCTCGACGGCCTGTCCCGCGCCACCCGCTCGCTCGCCCGCGCGGTGCGCGACGGCAGCGACATCGCGGCGCGCGAGGATATGATGATGGCGGCGCTGGAGGGCGGCATGACCTTCCAGAAGGGGCTCGGCGCCGTCCACTCGATGTCGCACGCGCTCGGCGGCCTGAAGGCCAAGCGGCTGCACCACGGCACCCTCAACGCCGTGATCCTGCCCCACCTGCTGCGCTTCAACGCCCCGGCCTGCGCGGAGAAGTACGGCGCCTTGCGCCAGGCGATGAATCTCCCCGAGGGCGCCGACCTCGCCGCGGCCATCGAGGCGCTGAACCGCGATCTCGGCCTGCCGGCCGACCTCGCCGCTATGGGCGTCACGGAGGCCGATTGCGAGGCGCTGATCACCCGCGCGGTCGAGGATCACTCGACGGCGACCAACGGCCGGCCGGTCGGGGCGGAGGAGTTCCGGGCGTTGTTCCGGGCCTCGCTGCACGGGCAGGCGGCGTGAACGGGGGCCGGACGGCCCCCTACACCTCCGGCTCGAACCCCATCGCCACTCCGTTCATGCAGTAGCGCAGGCCGGTCGGGGCCGGGCCGTCGTCGAAGACGTGGCCGAGATGGCCCTGGCAGCGGGCGCAATGGACCTCGGTCCGCGTCATGAAGAACGAGCGGTCGGTCTGCGTCTCCACCGCGCCGTCGAGGGCGGCGGAGAAGCTCGGCCAGCCGGTGCCGGATTCGAACTTGGCGGCTGAGTCGAACAGCTGCTGACCGCAGCCGGCGCAGGTGAAGGTGCCGGCGCGAGTCTCCTGGTTGAGCGGGCTGGTGCCCGGACGCTCGGTGCCGTGCTCGCGCAGCACGCGGTATTGTCGGGGCGTCAGGGTCCGGCGCCACTCCGCATCGTTGCGGGTCTCGGCGGTGCCGGTCTCGGTCGCGACCATCGGGGCCTCTCCTCGCGGCGTCCGTGAGTGACGAGGCCACGAGATGGTAGTGAGCGCCGCATCGCGCGAGGGGCTGCGGCGCCGCTGCTCAACCGGCGATCAGGCCGGCGCTCCGACCGTGTCGGCCATCCGGGCGCGCCGCGTGCCCATCGGCTGCTCCGGCCCGGTCGTGGTGTCGCGGGCGGTCTGGTGCTCCAGCTCGGCATTGATCTCGCCGCCGAGCAGCACGATCGTCGAGGAGATCCAGATCCAGGTCATGAAGCCGATCGCGGCGCCGAGCGAGCCGTAGGTCTCGTTGTAGTTGCCGAAATGCGCGACGTACCAGGAGAAGCCGATCGAGGCGACGAGCCACACCGCCCCGGCGGTGAGGCTGCCGGGGGTGACCCAGCGCCAGCGCGGCAGGTCGCGGCTCGGGCCGTAGCGGTAGAGGAGCGCGAGCGCGAAGAGCAGTACCGCGAAGAGGGCTGGCCAGCGCAGGAGGGCGATGTACCAGGCCTTCGGGCTGATCTGGATGCCAAAATTGCCCAGGAAGTTCAGCGCCACCGGCAGCACCACGATGCAGCCGAGCGCCACGACGACGAAGATCAGCGCACCGAAGGTGAAGGTGAGCGAGCGCAGGTTGAGCTGGATGAAGCTGCGCTTCTCCTCCTCCTCGTAGACGATGTTGAGCGCGTCGAACATCGCCTTCATGCCCGCATTGGCGCTCCACAGCGAGATGGCGAGGCTGGTGAAGAAGGTGATGCCCAGCGTCGTGCCGCCCTTGGCGGTGATGCGCTTGACCTGCTCGCCGATGATCTCCAGCGCCCCGGAGGGCAGCACGCCCTGGAGCAGGGAGAGGTGGTCGTTGATGCTGCTCGGATCGGTGAACAGCCCGTAGAGCGAGACGAGGGCCGCCACCGCCGGGAAGATGGCGAGCAGGGTGTAGAAGGTGACGCCGGCGGCCACCGACAGCACCCGGTCCTTCTGGAACTCGAGATAGACGCGATAAAGCACGTCCTTCCAGCCCTTGGCGGGGATCTCGGTCGGCGTTTCGGCCTTTCGCCCGCGATCGGTTTCCGTGTCGGCGACCCACTGGGCCGGGCGCCCGGAATACGACTTGGCGCCGCCGCCGAGATGCCGGTTCGGGTCCGGCGCCGCCTCCATCACGCCGTCCGGCCGCCGGGCCGTCACGAGGCGCACGAGCGCGAGACCGAGGAAGACGGTCCACAGGGTCGAGGTCACGCCGGACGGGGCGGAACCGGAGCGGGGTTCGGGCGGCATCGCGACACCGGATCAGGAGGACGTGTCACCCACAAGCGTGGGCGCTCGGGTTCACAACGTCGCGTCGCGGGGAGCGTTCCGACCCCGGTAAAGTGCCTTGGGGTCAATGAGTTGACTCCGCGGGATCACGCCGCCGCGCTGCCGCCCGGCAGGCTGCGGATCAGCTCGGCGAACCGGTCGCCCTGCACCAGCACGTGGGCGCGCAGGCGCTCGCCGGCCAAGACCTCGTCCCCGGCCAGGATCGCCTCCACGGCGCCCTCGTGCTCGGCCAGCGACTGGCGCAGCCGGTTGCGGGCCCGGAGCTGGATGCGCCGGAACGGCGCCAGGCGCCGGCTCAAGCCCAAAGCCTGCTCGCACAGGAAGCCGTTGCGCGAGGCCCGGTAGATGACGGCGTGAAACACCGCGTTCTCGGCGTAGTAGGCCTCGGTGTCGCCCGCGGCGGCGGCGGCCCGGCAGGCGTCGAGGGCGGCGGCCAGGTCGCGCTGATGCGCGTCGGTCAGCCGTCTCGCGGCGAGGCGGCCGCAGGCGGCCTCCAGCTCCGCCATGGTCTCGAACATCTCGACCAGCCGGGCGGGCTCCGGGGTGCTCACCACCGCGCCGCGGCGCGGCTTGACCTCGATCAGGCCGGTGACGGCGAGCTGAAGCAAAGCCTCGCGGATCGGGGTGCGCGACACCCCGAACCGGGCGGCGAGCTGGACCTCGTCGAGCCGGTCGCCGGGGCGCAGGACCCCGTCCACGATCTCGTCCTCGATCGTCTGCCGCAGCCGCTGGGCGCGGCTCATGGCGCGCCTCTCATGATCCGAGTCTCATGGCGCCCTCCCCGCATGGCGCATGCGATACCGACTTCCGCCGAATATGCACGCGGGTTGACAAAATATACAAGATGGGAGTCTTTTCCAGCAGAGCCGCGGGGAGGCCCGAAGACCTTCGCGCTCCAACGACAGATCCGGAGCCGACGCGCTCCCGCCAGAGGAAACGCCATGGCCTTCACCCGCCGCTCGCTTTTGGCCGCCGGCCTCGCCGCCCCCGCCCTGGTCGGCCTCGGGCGCGCCGCGCAGGCTGCCACGACGTTGAAGCTCTCGCACCAGTTCCCGGGCGGTACGATCGACGAGGGCGATTTTCGCGATCGGATGTGCCGCAAGTTCGCGGCCGCGGTGAAGGAGCGCTCGAAGGGCGCGCTGGACGTCCAGGTCTATCCCGGCTCGTCGCTGATGAAGACGAACGCCCAGTTCAGCGCGATGCGCAAAGGCGCGCTCGACATGAGCCTCTACCCGCTTCCTTACGCCGGCGGCGAGGTGCCGGAGACCAATATCGGGCTGATGCCGGCTCTGGTGACCTCCTACCCGCAGGCGATGGCCTGGAAGTCGGCGCCGGTCGGCCGCAAGCTCACCGAGATCCTGCTCGCGAAGAACATCGTGCTCGTGTCCTGGGTCTGGCAGGCGGGCGGCGTGGCGAGCCGCGACCGCGCCCTGGTGCGGCCGGAGGACGCCAAGGGCCTGAAGGTCCGCGGCGGCTCGCGCGAGATGGACCTGATGATGAAGGCCGCGGGCGCCGCCACCCTCAGCCTGCCCTCGAACGAATCCTACGCGGCGATGCAGACCGGCGCCTGCGACGCGGTCATCACCTCCTCGACCAGCCTGATCTCGTTCCGGCTCGAGGAGCTGTCGAAGTCCCTCACCTCGGGGCGCGGCCGCTCGTACTGGTTCATGCTCGAGCCGATCATGATGTCGAAGGCGATCTTCGACGGCCTGCAGAGGGACCAGCGCGACCTGATCATGGCGGTCGGCGCCGAGCTCGAAGCCTTCGGCCAGGAGGGCGCTCAAGGAGACGACACGCGGGTCGAGCAGATCTTTTCCAAGGCCGGGGCCAAGGTCGAGACCCTCGACGAGGCGACGCTCAACCGCTGGCGCGACAGCGCCCGCGACTCGGCCTGGAAGGACTACGCGGCGAAGTCGTCCTCCTGCGCCGAGATGCTGAAGCTCGCGGAGGCGGTCGCGTGAGCCACGCC
>JAEWKL010000442.1 GCA_023386115.1 Pseudomonadota bacterium | reverse complement strand
CACACCCCGCCTGTCCGGCCGCCCGCTGCTGCATGGGGCGGGCGCCGCTGCCGGCCTCGCGGCCGGCTCCGGCGTCATCACGGGCTTCCCGGCGATCATCGCCGCCGAGCCGGTGACCCTGCGCTATCTCGGCACCGCCGTGAACCAGAGCGGCGACATCGCCCGCAAGGTGAAGGAGGATCTCGGCATCACGATCGAGTACATCCCGGTCGTGACCGACGAGGTGTCGAAGCGCGTCGTCACCCAGCCGAACTCGTTCGACATCGTCGATTCCGAGTATTTCAGCCTCAAGAAGCTGATGCCGTCGGGCAACCTCGTCGGCATGGATGCGCGCCGGATCAAGAACGCCGACAAGATCACCCCGGTCTTCACCAAGGGCGAGGTCGGGGGCAAAAAGATCGGCGACCAGGGCACGGCGCCCAAGAAGGTCTTCTACCTCGAAGGCCAGACCTCGACGAAGTTCGCCTCCGCCCCGACCGAATGGATCACCCTGATCCCCACCACCTACAACGCCGACACGCTCGGCATCCGCCCCGACCTGATCAAGCGCCCGATCACCTCGTGGAAGGAGCTCCTGAACCCCGAGTTCAAGGGCAAGGCCTCGATCCTCAACATCCCGTCGATCGGCATCATGGATGCTGCGATGGTGGTGGAGGCGACCGGCGACTACACCTATCCCGACAAGGGCAACATGACGAAGGCGGAGATCGACCGCACCATGAAGGTGCTGATCGAGGCCAAGCGCGCCGGCCAGTTCCGCGCCTTCTGGCAGGACTTCAACGAATCGGTGAACCTCATGGCGTCGGGCGAGACGGTGATCCAGTCGATGTGGTCGCCCGCCGTCACCAAGGTGCGCTCGCAGGGCGTCGCCTGCACCTACCAGCCGCTGAAGGAAGGCTACCGCGCCTGGGCCTCGGGCTTCGGCCTGCCCAAGACCCTGAGCGGGAAGAAGCTCGACGCTGCCTATGATTTCATCAATTGGTTCCTGTCCGGCTGGGCCGGTGCCTATTTGAATCGCCAGGGCTACTATTCGGCGGTGCTGGAGACGGCAAAAGCCAACATGGAGCCCTACGAATGGGCATTCTGGATGGAGGGCAAGCCGGCCGAGAAGGACATCAAGGCCCCGGACGGCACCATCATGGAGAAGGCCGGCGCGGTGCGCGACGGCGGCTCGTTCGAGAGCCGCATGGGCGCCGTCGCCTGCTGGAACTCGGTGATGGACGAGAACACCTACATGGTGCGCAAGTGGAACGAGTTCATCGCCGCATGAGCAATGCGGCGGCTCCCACCCACGCACTCCCGGAGGCGGCGCAAGCCGCCCCGGCCCTCCCGGGCCTCGCCGCCGCGACACGGCGCCAGCGCCGCCTCGCCTACTGGCAGGCAATGCCGCTCGGGCTGGTCTTCCTCGCCTTCTTCCTGGTGCCGCTGGCGCTCACGCTCATCGTCAGCTTCTGGGAATACAACGAGTACGAGATCATCCCGGCCTTCACGCTCCAGAACTACGCCGACGTGTTCGAGGGCTGCCTGTCGGGGGTCGACCTCTGCACAACCTTCCGGACCTACCTGTCGACGCTGAAGTTCTGCCTGCTCGGCTGGGCCGCGACGCTGGGGATCGGCTTCACGGTGGCCTATTTCGTCGCCTTCCACGTCCGCTCGACGGCGATGCAGACGGTTTTGTTCCTGATCTGCACCATCCCGTTCTGGACCTCGAACGTGATCCGGATGATCGCCTGGGTCCCGCTGCTCGGCCGCAACGGCCTCGTCAATGACACGCTGATGTCGTTGGGCCTGATCCGCACCCCGATCGAGGGGCTGCTCTATTCCGACTTCTCGGTGGTGCTGGCCTTCATCCACCTCGACACGGTGTTCATGATCGTGCCGATCTTCAACTCGATGATGCGGATCGACCGTTCGCTGATCGAGGCCGCCACCGATGCCGGCGCCACGCCCTGGCAGACGCTGTGGAACGTCATCGTGCCGCTCTGCAAGCCCGGCATCGCCATCGGATCGATCTTCGTCCTGACGCTGATCATGGGCGACTTCGTCACCGTCGGCGTGATGGGGGGACAGCAGATCGCCTCGGTCGGCAAGGTGATCCAGGTGCAGATGGCCTATCTGCAATTCCCCGCGGCCGCCGCCAACGCGGTGGTGCTGCTCGGCGCCGTGATGGTGCTGATCGCCGCGCTCACCCGCCTGATCGACCTGCGCCGGGAGCTTTAGAGAGATGCGCCGCGACGGGCCCCGCCCCTTCTCGTTCTACCTGCTCGCGGCCTTCTTCGGGCTGTTCGTGCTCTTCCTGTACGGGCCGACCCTGACGATCCTGGTGCTGAGCTTCCAGGGCCCGCAGGGCGGCCTCACCTTCCCGATGAACGGGGTCTCGACCTTCTGGTTCTCGCGCCTCTGGGCCGGGCTCGGCGTGGTCGACATCTGGGCGGCGTTCCGGCGCTCGCTGGCGCTCGGAATCGTGGTGATGGGGCTCACGGTCACGATCGCGTTCTTCGCAGGCCTCGCCTTCCGGAAGGGCTTCCTCGGCCAGACTCCCCTCTTCTACACCGCGGTGGCGAGCCTGATCGTGCCCTCGATCGTGGTGTCCCTCGGCATCGGCCTCGAGTTCCGGCTCATCGACGAGGGGATCAAGGCGCTCGCCGCCCGGACCGGCTGGGGCGTCCTCCAGGACCACGGCACCGTGATGGGGATGTTCACCTCAGGCTTGGGCGCCCACCTGACCTGGACCCTGCCCTTCGGCCTCCTCATCATGTTCGCGGTGTTCAACCGCTTCAACCCGGCCTACGAGGAAGCCGCCCGAGACCTCGGCGCGACCGGCCCGCAATCCCTGCGCCACGTCGTGATCCCGATCATCCTGCCGTCGCTGGTCGGCGTCGCCTTGTTCGGCTTCACCTTGTCCTGGGACGAGCTCGCCCGCACCAGTCAGGCGATCGGCGGGCGCAACACCCTGCCGCTGGAACTCCAGGGCCTCACCACCACCGTGACGACGCCGGAGATCTACGCGCTCGGCACCGTCACGACGGGCGTGTCGCTCCTCGTCATCGGGCTCGCCTTCGGCAGCTTCCTCGTGATCCAGCGCCGACGCGCCCGGCGCGTGACGCTGCCGGGAACCTGACACCGGCGGTGGCACCGCAAGACACGCCTCCAGTCCGGCACAGCGCCCGGCGCCGTCGAAGCCTGTCCCCGGGGCCGTGCATTTTCCCCACCGTCACCGATCCGCATCGGACGGACGGACCGGGGCGAGCAGCGGATGCGGGGAAGCAGGCGGCTTCCCGGGTCGATGGCCGGGCTGACCGCCCGGCAGAGGGTCGGGCAAGGGGTCATGGCTGCGGACCTGCCGGCGCATCAGGCGGCGCCGGAGCAGGTCCGGGTCTGCACGGCCCGCGGCACCGGCTTCTTCTTCGTCCCCGGCAGCAATTCCGGTCCGGCCGCAGGATCGACCTCGGCCGCTTTCCCGGCACCGTGGTCGACGGCGTGCCGGTCACCTCGACCGCGCCCCGCCCCCCCGGCGACAGGCATTATGCCGCATGACATGCGCCGCAGGACATTGTTCAGCGCGCCGGATCGGCCCTGCGAGGCGTCCCGGCCATCGCTTCACTGTGGCGGGCCCGTGTTCCAGGCAACGCTATCATATGATCCCGTATCATTCCTCATACGATCACAGACATGCTTCTGAAGCGGCGGCGGGATAAGGACGACAAAACCGTCCAGTCTTCGCGCCCATTGCATCTAGGCATCTTTTCGAGAAGCCCCGCCTGCCCGATTGCCGCCGCATTCTGGTTTTTTTTGCAACGCAGCAAAGTCATCCGGGGTGTGGCGTTGTACGAGTTCCAACTCGGGAAACGGACAATCGCAAAACCGTTTTATCACGGCAGCGTGAAAATCCATCCGCATCAAAATCAACTACGAAGGATTAGTTAAAAATTTGATCCAATTTCGCAGTGCGGTATTTCAAGAACAACTGCACCAACGAGAGCCGTGGGCCGCCTCCGGGCGGGCCTCTGATCGTCGGTGCACGACCGCAACGCTTCGATCGGAGGTCCCGGTGACCCAGTCGTCTTCCCGCTCGCGCCCGCAGGCGCCGCATCGGCACCGTGGCCTCGTCCGGCTCTCGAGCGTCAGCCTGGCTTCGGTCCTCGCCCTCTTGATCGGGACCTCCGTCCTGCCGCCGCTGGTGGCCGACCAGTCGGACCGGGCGGTCGTCAACGCGTCGGTGGCGCTCCTGACCGCGCCGATCGCGGGCGACATCGCGGCGATCCCCGTAAAGCCCGGCGACAGCGTGGAGCCCGGCGCGCTGCTGGCGCGGATCGCCAATCCGCGGGTCGACCGCACGACGGCGATCCAGCTCGACAGCAGGGTGACCGACCTGCGCGAGCGGACCCTCGCGGCCGAGCGCAAGCGCCTGTCGAACCTCGCCTATCTCGAGAGCCTCGACGGCGCGATCAAGCTCCAGTCGGAGGGCATCGCCCAGATGTTCCGCTCCGAGATCGAAGGCCTGAGGGCCAAGATCGCCTCGGCCCAGGCCTCGGCGGAGGAGAAGAAGGTCCTGATGGACCGTCAGGTCAACATGGTGTCGCGCAACGTCGCCAGCCCCGACATGGTCAAGTCGACCTCGCAGGCCTACGCGGCGGCACAGCAGGAGCAGAAGGCGGCCGAGGCCAAGCTCCTGCAGAAGACGACCCAGCTCGAGGGCCTGAGCCGCAAGGTCTATGCCGGCGAGGAGCTGAGCGGGCTGGCCGAGATCACCCAGAAGCGCATGGCGATCTTCTACGACGCGCAGCGCCTCGAGATCGAGGAGACCGAACTGAGAGCGGCGCTCGCCGAGCAGCAGCGCCTGCTCGCGCGCGAGAACACCCGCATCGACAGCCTGTCGGGCACCGAGATCCGTGCACCCGGCGGCGGCTTCGTGCTCAATGTCGGGGCGAGCGTCGGCCGCCACGTCACCGCCGGCGACAGCCTCGCCGCCCTGGTCGATTGCGAGCAGAGCTTCGTCGTCGCGATCTTCTCCTACCGCCAGGGTCAGAACCTGCAGGTCGGCAGCCGCGTCACGATCGATGGCGGGCCGGCGGGCTCCCAGCCCGGCACCGTGACCGAGATCTTGCCGAAGACCAGCGACAAGGCCGACGCCGCCTACGCGGTGCCGTTCCCGCAGACCGAGCGGCGCGAGCTCTACGTCCTGGTCAAGCCCGATCCGGCCCCGGCGCCCACCGTCGCCGCGAGCAGCGCGCTTCCCGCCAACAGCTGCGGCGTCGGCCGCTGGGTCAGCGTGACCCGCGAGGCGGGCTGGGTGCCCTCGACCTCGATGCTGTGGCGCTCGGTCGGCGACCACGCCGCCACCCTCGTCACGCAGGCCTGCACCATCGTGACGGCGGCGTTGAAGCCCCTCGCCGCCGAGACCGCCATCGCCGCCACCGAGCCGGCCCCCGCCGCTCCGGCCGTGACTCCGCCGCAGGACCAAGCGGAGCCGTCGCCGCAGGCGCCGGCGACCCCTTCGCCCCAGGTCCCGACGATCGCTTCGCCAGAGACCACGGC
>JAEWKL010000337.1 GCA_023386115.1 Pseudomonadota bacterium | reverse complement strand
CCCGATCGCGCTGCGATCGGGCGCTGCTCCGGGGGGTGTCCCGCAGCCGCCTTGCACCCCCCCGGCGGCCCTGGTAAGCGCGGGAGCACTCCCAATTCCACGCGCGGCCGCCCGCGCCGGCGCCCGTCGGGCCGGATCATCGTCACGATCATCCGCCCGACCCGCCCCGCATCCGGCCGGGACCGCGCGAATCAAACCCGGAAGGACCAGCCCATGGCCCGTGAATTCATCTACCACATGCGGGGTCTGACCAAGACCTATTCCAGCGGCAAGAAGGTGCTCGACAACGTGCACCTGTCCTTCTACCCGGACGCCAAGATCGGCGTGCTGGGCGTCAACGGCGCCGGCAAGTCGACGCTGCTGCGCATCATGGCGGGCATCGACACGGAATTCTCCGGCGACGGGTTCGTGGCCGAGGGCGCCCGGGTCGGCTACCTGCCGCAGGAGCCGCAGCTCGATCCCGACAAGACCGTGCGCGAGAACGTGATGGAGGGCGTCGCCGAGTCCCAGGCGATCCTCGATCGCTACAACGAGCTCGCGATGAACTATTCCGAGGAGACGGCGGACGAGATGACCCGCCTCCAGGACGAGATCGAGGCCAAGGGCCTGTGGGATCTCGATTCCAAGGTCGACCAGGCGATGGACGCCCTGCGCTGCCCGGGCGACGACGTCGCGGTCGCGACCCTCTCGGGCGGCGAGCGCCGCCGCGTCGCGCTCTGCCGCCTGCTGCTGTGGCAGCCCGAGCTGCTGCTCCTCGACGAGCCGACCAACCACCTCGACGCCGAGACCGTGGGCTGGCTCGAAGGCCACCTGCGCTCCTACCCGGGCGCGATCCTGATCGTCACCCACGACCGCTACTTCCTCGACAACGTCACGAGCTGGATCCTCGAGCTCGACCGCGGCCGGGGCATCCCCTACGAGGGCAACTACTCGTCCTGGCTGGTCCAGAAGCAGAAGCGCCTCGCCCAGGAGGGCCGCGAGGAGGAGTCGCGCCAGCGCACCATCGAGCGCGAGCAGGAATGGGTCTCGGCCTCGCCGAAGGCCCGGCAGGCCAAGTCCAAGGCCCGTATCGCCCGCTACGAGGACCTCGTCGCCAAGTCGCAGGAGAAGGGCCCCTCGACCGCGCAGATCGTCATCCCGATCGCCGAGCGGCTCGGCAACAACGTCATCGAGTTCGACCATCTGGAGAAGGCCTTCGGCGACCGGCTGCTGATCGACGATCTGTCGTTCAAGCTGCCGCCGGGCGGCATCGTCGGGGTGATCGGCCCGAATGGCGCCGGCAAGACCACCCTGTTCCGGATGATCAACGGCCTCGAGACCCCGGACAAGGGCGAGATCCGCATCGGCGAGAGCGTCAAGCTCGGCTATGTCGACCAGTCTCGCGACGCGCTCAACCCCGACGCGACCGTCTGGCAGGAGATCTCCGGCGGCAACGACATCCTCTATCTCGGCAAGCGCGAGATCAATTCGCGGGCCTATTGCGGCGCCTTCAACTTCAAGGGCTCGGACCAGCAGAAGAAGGTCGGCGTGCTCTCCGGTGGCGAGCGCAACCGCGTCCACCTGGCCAAGATCCTGAAGAGCGGCGCCAACGTGCTGCTCCTCGACGAGCCGACCAACGACCTCGACGTCGACACCCTGCGCGCCCTCGAAGAGGCGCTGGAGGATTACGCCGGCTGCGCGGTGATCATCAGCCACGATCGCTGGTTCCTCGACCGGATCGCGACTCACATCCTGGCCTTCGAGGGCGACAGCCACGTCGAGTGGTTCGAGGGCAACTTCGCCGATTACGAAGCGGACAAGAAGCGACGCCTCGGCGTCGATTCCACCATCCCGCACCGGATCAAGTACAAGAAGTTCAGCCGCTGAGCGGCAGAACGGGGCGGCGGGAGAACCGCCGCCCTCACGGCGCTGTCCTCTCGACCTTCGGGTCCCGCCGCACGCCATGCGGGAACACGGCCCGATCACGCTGATGCCGGGCCGTGCCTCGGATCTTCACCGTGCAGCCTTGCCGACGATGCGGCCACGTCGTCGAAGGAGGACCTAAGCAGAGCGGCACGGGGCAACTCTGCTTAGCTTCTTGTTTTTGCATCATTTTCACCGCCGAACCGGCGGCCACTTGGCGAATGATGCTTAGATCCGCTCGCCCGCGAGCCGGTGACTGAGCATGTCGACGAACAGGCGCGTCCGGGCCGGCGTTCCGGAACTGCCCGGCCACACCGCACTCACCGGGATCGGCGGCGGCTCGTGTGCGGGCAGGAGGAGTTCGAGACGCCCTTCGTCGAGATCCTGCCTGACCTGCCAGAGGGGCGCCAGCCCGATCCCCGCCCCGTGAAGCACCGCGGCGTTGGCGCCGGCCGCGTCGTTGCATCGCAAGCCGCCTCTCACCGGGACCTGCGTGAGAGCCCCCTCCGCCGTGAGGGGCCAGACGTCGCCCTCCGGGCCGAAGGTGCGGACCACGCAGAGATGCGAGGCGAGATCGTCGAGGCTGCGAGGGGTGCCGTGGCGTACGAGATAGACCGGCGCGGCGACCACCACGCGGCGTAATTGCCCGACCGTCCGCACCCGCAGGCTGCTCGCGCCGAGATCCCCGATGCGGATCGCCACATCGAGCCGATCCTCGATCAGGTTCGCGACCGCGTCGTCGAGTACCATGTCGATCTGCACGTCGGGAAACCGGTGCATGAATGCGACCGCGGCCGGCACGACGAACCGCGGCGCGAACAGGACGGACGCGCCGACCCGGAACTGGCCGCCGACCCGCGCGGCCCCTCGCTGCGCCTCGGCCCGGGCCTCCTCGATGTCCCTCAGGGCGGATCTCAGCCGCTCATGCAGCGCGAGGCCCGCGGAAGTCGGCTGCAGCCGCCGGGTGGTCCGCCGGATGAGTTCGACCCCGAGTTCGTCCTCGAGCGTCGCGAGCGCGCGGCTGACGGACTGGAGCGAGCGGTTCAGCTGGCGGGCGGCAGCGCTGAGGCTGCCCCGCTCGACGATCTCGATGAAAGCCTCGTACCGCTCGAGACTGGCCATATTCTCTCGTTCAGTGGGAGAAACATTCTCACTTTCGGCGAATTATCACGGTCATCACCAGGGTCCAAGAGAACGGAAGGCGGCCTCCGACGGAGAACCTTCATGTCATACCCTCGCGCTCCCGCATCGACACGTCGATGCGAAAGCGTCCGGCGCATCAGCGCCGACGCCCGTTCGGGCTCAGCCGGCGCCTTCGAACGAGTTCGTTCAAAGGCGCGGCGGTATCATGGAGCGCTTCTCCGCACTACCATGTGGGCGAGGGCAGGAGCGCCCGATGGTGATGAGCGGACCAAGCGGAGACCCGATCACGTCCAGTACAGGACCCGCGCCGCCGGCATCCGCTCCGCCAGGTCCCGCGTGAGGTGTTGCCGCATCTCCCGCATCAGCTCGGCCGGAAACACGTACTTCACCGAGCCGAACTTGGTGAGCTTGCGGCTGCGCTCGTCCTCCCGCATCGGCAGGTCGGAGCCCGGATACCAGCCCGCCAGAACCTCCTTCGCGCCGGGGGTGAAGCGGTGGGTGATGAGCTCCGCGGTGAGGTCGAGGTCCGCGACGCCGTCGAGCGCCGCGGCGGCCTGCGCGAACAGGTCGGCATAGGCCTCGCGCCAGTCCGGCACGGGCAGGAGCGGCGCGACTGTGAGCCCCACGGGATAGCCGGCGCGGGCGACCGCGCCCATCGCGGCGAGGCGGTCGCGCAGGGGGGCGGTGCCGCCCTCGTAGCGGG
>JAEWKL010000233.1 GCA_023386115.1 Pseudomonadota bacterium | reverse complement strand
GCTCAGGGCCGCGCAGGAAGGACGGCACGCGCGGCTCAGGGCCGCGCAGGGCTGGCGGCAAGCACGGCCGAGGCCGCGGCGATGCCGCCCATGGTCCACAAACTCGACGCGGTCGCCTTAAGCCTTCCCTCAAGGCTGTGCGGCAGGATCGCAATCCTAAACCCCGGCGGATGCGGAGTTTTCGCCGTCGTGACCGAGACCGGAACCGTGCCATGAGTGCGTTCGACGTCCGTGACATCCTCAAGACCGTGGCGGCCGATCAGGCCGGGCAGCAGGGTCGCCCGACGCCGGAGCGCGAGGCCGTGCCGCCCGCCGAGACGGTGGCGGCGGTCCGGCCGGAGCCGGTCGTCTCGCCGGTGGTCTTCACCGGCTGCGTCCGGGCGCTCGAATTCGTCCTCGTGGCCCTCGCGGGCCTGTGCGCCCAGCGCTGGCTGCTCGCGGGCATGGTGCCGCTCCATCTCGGCTACGTCGCGGCGATCCTCGGGCTCGCTACCCTCACCGTGCTGGTGCTGCAGGCGCTCGGGGCCTACGGCATCCGGGCCTTCCGGGCCTTCTTCACCGTCGGTGCCCGGGTCGTGCTCGGCTGGTCTCTCGTGATGCTGCTCGCCGCGACCGGGCTGTTCCTCGCCAAGCTCGGCGACCAGTATTCGCGGCTCTGGCTGGTGAGCGTCTATGGCGGCGGCCTGGCACTGCTGCTGGTCGAGCGCCTGGCGCTGTCGCTGGTGGTGAGCGTACAGACGCGCCGCGGCCGCTTCGACCGGCGCGTCGCCATCGTGGGCGGAGGAGAGCCGGCCGAGGCGCTGATCCGGGCGATCGAAGCGCAGAGCGATTCCGGCCTCAAGGTTGTGGGCTTGTTCGACGACCGCAACGACGGCCGCTCGGCCGACGTGGTTGCGGGCTACCCGAAGCTTGGAACCGTCAGCGACCTCGTCACGTTCGCCCGCCGCACGAAGGTCGACCTGATCGTGTTCACGTTGCCGATCTCGGCCGAGGCGCGCATCCTCGAGATGCTGGCCAAGCTCTGGGTCCTGCCGGTCGACATCCGCCTCTCGGCCCATGCCTCGAAGCTCAGGCTTCGCCCGCGCAGCTACTCCTATCTCGGCTCCGTGCCGGTGCTCGACGTGTTCGACCGGCCGATCGCCGACTGGGACGTCGTCGTCAAGGGCGTGTTCGACCGCGTGGTCGGGGCGATTCTGCTGGTCCTGCTCTCGCCGGTGATGCTCGCGGTCGCCCTCGCCGTAAAGCTCACCTCGCCGGGCCCGGTCTTCTTCCGGCAGAAGCGCCACGGCTTCAACAACGAGGTGATCGACATCTACAAGTTCCGGTCGATGTACATCGACCAGTGCGACTATGCCGCTGCCAAGGTCGTCACCAAGGGCGACCCGCGGGTGACCCCGATCGGCCGCTTCATCCGCAAGAGCTCCCTCGACGAGCTGCCCCAGCTGATCAACGTGGTGAAGGGCGACCTGTCCCTCGTCGGACCGCGCCCGCACGCGATCCAGGCCAAGGCCGCCAACACCCTCTACGACCAGGTCGTCGACGGCTATTTCGCCCGCCACAAGGTCAAGCCCGGAATGACCGGCTGGGCCCAGATCAACGGCTGGCGCGGCGAGACCGACACCAACGAGAAGATCCAGCGCCGCGTCGAGCACGACCTGTACTACATCGAGAACTGGTCGGTGTTCTTCGACCTGCAGATCCTGGCGATGACCCCGCTGGCCCTGTTCAAGACCGAGAACGCGTACTGAGCGGGGCAGGGGCGCGGGGCGCCGCTTCCTGCCAACCCCGCGGGGGTCGGGCTCGGGCCCTTCGTCAGCCGATATACGGCCAAGCCCGCAACGGGCAGGTGCTCTGCGGCGCGGGCGCTGGGGCCGAGACGCCGCTCGCCTGATCGATCGGGACGATATGGGCCGATCCGGCGGGGGACAGAGGAGTCGCGCCCATCAGGATGACGGCCGCGGCCAGAATTCGCACGATGGTCGTCATCCATGTCCCCTACCAGCCGTGTCCGGCCCTCGCTGGGGAGACGTGTGCGACGGGGTCGTTGCAGGGTGATTGCGTCCCGTGTTGCGAGGGGCGAGACCACACCGGTCGCGGGCTCTCGCAATCCGTGATCGCAGGGAGGTCCGGGAGAGACGGCCGGTCCGGCCCGGCCCGATTGGCCGGGCACCTGGAGACCCCGGGTCCTACGCCGTCCCCAGGTCCTACTCCGCTGTGGCGTTCACCGTCAGGCGGTCGAAGATCTTGCCGGGACTGGGCGCGGTGCTGAAATCCATCAGCCCGAGCCCGCCGGGATCCTTGGCGGCGGCGCTGACCGAGAGGCGGCCGGGCTTGACGACGAAGCGCGACACCGCCTGGCCCAGCGCCTTGGCGGAGGGAGAGCCGCCGAGGACCGCCGGGATCCCCAGCATCGCGGCGGTGCCGTATTCGCGCTGCAACTCCTCGGGCTTGAGGCTCTGGGCCTTGGCTTGCTGGTCGACGAAGCGCTGGAACAGGCCCCCGTTCTCGAGGGTGAGACCTAGGGACTTGGCGCTGGCGCCGAGAAGCGCCAGGGAGGAGACCATCGGCTCGGGGTCGAACACCTCCTTGCCGATCCCGCCGATCGTGCCGGTGATCCGGGCGGTGCCCATGTCCTTGCCGGTGAAGGTCACGTCCCGGAAGGTGACCTCCCGGGCGGCCTCGTCCCAGCGGGCATCGACGGTGCCGGAGAGGTCGAGAGCGGTGTAGCCGAGGCCTGCCAGGTCGGCGAGCACCGGTGCCGTGGTGCCGGCCGGGACCGCGCAGGTGAAGCCGTCGAAGGCGAGGCGCGAGGCGGTCGGCACGCCGTCGCGCGGCTCGCTCATGGCGAGGTCGGCATTGCGCACGGCGAAGCGCAGGGGGCCCGAGGTGGCCAGCGGGTCCTGGGCCGAGGCCTGCGCCGGCAGGTCGACGTCGAGGCTGTCCAGGGCGATGCGGCCTAGCCCTGGGGCGTAGCGGCGCAGTTCGGCCTGGTCGAGCGGGCCGGCGGCGGCGCGGCGCAGGCCCTCGAGCACCGGCTTGAGCGACAGACCGGAGAGGGTCAGCCCTTTCAGGGCGAAACGACCGGCCGGG
Organism: Pseudomonadota bacterium; assembly: GCA_023386115.1. GTDB lineage: Bacteria > Pseudomonadota > Alphaproteobacteria > Rhizobiales > Beijerinckiaceae > Methylobacterium. The sequence continues at coordinate 578 of JAEWKL010000233.1, read as the reverse complement.
GCCTCGACCGAGAGGCCCTCGGCCTTCATCCGGCCCGCCCCATCCTCGGTGCCGTAGGCCACCCGGGCGAGGCTCGCCTGGACCGGGCTCGGCTTCGGGCCGCCGCCGGGCGCCGCGAAGGTGATGCCGCTGATCTCCAGCCCGCCGATGCCGATTCCGTCGAAAAGGTCGGCGGCGAGGCCCGACAGGCGGGAGCGCTCCGGCCCCTCCGACTTGCCAGTTCCTTGACCCGCTCCTTGGCCGGCGGCCTCCGCGAGGGCTCGGACCGACTCCGCCCACGGAATCGTGGTTGGCCGGCCGACGAGGTCGCGGGCGTCGATGCGGGCGATGCGCAACGCTGCCCCGTCTGGCCCGGTCAGGGCGATGTCCTCGGCGGTGATGCCGCCATAGATGCGGATCGGTGCCGCATCCGGGCTGCCGGGCTCGGTGAACAGGCGCGCGAGCCCAGCCAGATCGACCTCGCGGGCGCTGAGCCGCCCATAGGCGCCGGCGGCGTCGGGGCCCGGCCCCTCGACCGTCAGGGTGGCGCCGCCGGCCTCCAGCGTGCCGATCCGGCCCGCCGCCACGTCCCGGGCGAC
>JAEWKL010000111.1 GCA_023386115.1 Pseudomonadota bacterium | reverse complement strand
GGCGGCGATCTCGCGCCGGCGGACCTCCTCGGCCATCGCCGCGGCATCTCGCGCGATCCGCGCCTCCTCCTGCACGGCCCGCTCGGCCTCACGCTCCGCCAGCCGGATCGTGCGCGCCGAAGCGATCGCCTGCCGGACGGCACGCCGCGCCGCGACGGCCGGGTCGTCCTCGGTGGTCCGCGCCTGGAACCGGGCGAGGGCGGCCTGCCGGGCCGCGGCGGCCGAACCCAGCCGTTCGCCCAGGGGGGCTTCCTTGAACTTGCCCATGGCTCAAACCCGGCTGAGGGCGAGGGAGCGAATCGGGCGCGAGAACCGGTCGGCGAGGTGCCAGTGCAGCTCCCGGACCGAGTGATAGCGGTAGGTTCGGTCGATCAGATGGCTGACGTCGTGGCTCTGGTCATCGAGCTGCTGCCAGATCTGCTGCACCTGGAACGTGGCCGGCTCGATCGCTGCGCCGGCGGAAGCGGAACGCGAAATAAAAGTAAAATTCACCCAGAATAATCCATTGGAGGTTGGGCCCGCGCCGCGGCGCAGGGCGAGGGATGCGGATGAAACCATCCGCATCCCGATCGTGAAGCGGTTACGCGGCGCGCAGGTTGCCGGCGGATTGCTTGCCGCTGCGACGGTCGGTTTCCATCTCGTAGGAGATCTTCTGTCCCTCGGAGAGGGTCTGCATGCCCGACCGCTCGACGGCGGAGATATGCACGAACACGTCCTTGCCGCCGTCATCCGGTTGGATGAAGCCGAAGCCCTTCTGGACGTTGAACCACTTCACGGTTCCGATGCTCATTGTCGTATCCATCATCTGCAAGCGCATGGTGGAGCTCGGCACGCCGTCGGCAGCGCCAAGACTCGAGTCAATCGACGGATTTGGAGCGAGTGGCAGAGCATGCGCCAGCGACGAGGCGGCGGAGAGGCTCGGTAGTCAGGCCAACAATCGATATATCATTTATAAATCAGATTGCTCCAGAGAGCAAGGCGCTCGAAAAAATATATGGAGCACCGACCGGAACGACTGAAAAAGTCCGGCCGAGATCGCGGAAATTTCCGGAAGATTGTCAGCTAAAACGCTGCCTGCACGCATGAATTCGAGCAGGGGCCGGCGGCCTGAACGAGCCCCGCGGCCGGTCCAGATCCGGACCCAAGTCCCGGATCCGAATCCGGGTCCAAGGCCCGGGTCCAAGGCCCGGATCCACGATGCGGCTCCGGGTCGCTCAGGCGCCGCCGGCCGTCCCCGGGGCAGGCCAGCCGATGCAGGCTTCGTGGGCGCGGAAGTTGCGCAGCCACCAGCCCCAATCCTCCGGCACCAGCGAGAACGGATCGGGATGCGCCAGTTCACGCGCCGCCCAGACCGGCCAGTGCGGGTTCGACAGGGCCGGCCGGCCGAGGAAGACGAGATCGATGAGTTCGTCGCGGATCACCTGATCGGCCACGGCCGGCAGACCGAGGTTCCAGCTCACCCCGACCGGGATCCCGACCTCGCGCCGCACCCGGATGCCGCGCTCGACCATGAACGACATCCGGGCAAAGGGTGGATCGGTCATCTCGTCGGTGTTGAAGCCGATCGAGAGGTCGGCGAGATCGAGGCCGTGCGCCTTCATCCGGCCGACGGCCACCACCGCCTCGTCGAACTGCACGCCCTCCGGATGGAGATCGTCGGAGCCGAGCCGCATGGTGAGGGGCAGGCGCTCAGGCCAGACCGCCCGCACGGCGTCCAGCGCCTCGAGGTGGAACCGCAGCCGGTTGTCGAGGCTGCCGCCATATCGATCCGTGCGCTGGTTGGCGAGCGGCGAGAAGAAGCTGGCGCCGAGATAGCCGTGGGCGAAGTGCATCTCCAGCCACTCGAACCCGGCCTCGACGGCCCGGCGGGCGGCATCCGCGTAGGCCCGATGAATGCCGGCGATCTCCTCGACCGTCAGTTCCTCGACCGGGTAGGTGTAGCGGCCGCCATAGGAGATCGGCGAGGGGGCCTTGAGCTGCCAGCCGTCGGGATGGTCCGGCGGCAATTGCAACTTGCCCTCCCAGGGCTTCTGCTCGCTGCCTTTCCGCCCGGTATGCCCGAGCTGGATCGCCGGCACGCCGCCCATCTCCCGGATGATGCGGGTGACGCGGGCGAGGCCCTCGATGTGGCGTTCGTCCCAGATGCCCGCGCAGGCGCTGGTCGTGCGCCCCTCCGGCGTGATCGCGATCTGCTCGGGGAAGACGAGGCCGAAGCCGCCCGCCGCCCGCGAGCCGTAGAGCATCACGTGATAGTCGCCCATCGCCCCGTCGACCGACCGGTGCATGGTCATCGGCGACATCGCGATCCGGTTGCGGAGCGTGATGTCCTTCAGGGTGAAAGGGCTGAACAGGTCGGGCATGCGGCCTCGCAGGATCGGGCGGGCGCCCGAGCATCGAGCCGGGCGGCCGCTCGCGAGGGTATGGAGCCGTAAGAGGGGCCGGCAAGGGAGCGTGGGCGCCGAGGGCCATCCGTCGCGGGACGAAGGCGCAACGCCCACTGAACCCTCCCCCGCAGAGGGGGGAGGGTTCCCGCGGGGACCGTGAGACCGATTACTCGATCCCGAGCTTCGCCTTCAAGAGCGCGTTCACCGCCGCCGGGTTGGCCTTGCCGCCGGTGGCCTTCATGGTCTGGCCGACGAACCAGCCGAGCAGGGTCGGCTTGGCCTTGGCCTGCTCGACCTTGTCCGGGTTGGCGGCGATGATCTGGTCGATCGCCGCCTCGATCGCGCCGGTATCGGTGACCTGGCGCAGGCCGCGGCTCTCGACGATCTGGCGCGGGTCGCCGCCCTCGCTCCAGACGATCTCGAACACGTCCTTGGCGATCTTGCCCGAAATGGTGCCGTCGCCGATGAGATCGACGATCGCGCCGAGCTGGTCCGCCGAGACCGGGCTGTCCTCGATGCCCTTGGCCTCCTTGTTCAGGCGGCCGAACAGCTCGTTGATGACCCAGTTGGCCGCGATCTTGCCGTCGCGGCCCTTGGCCACCGCCTCGAAGTAGTCGGCGGACGCACGCTCGGCCACCAGCACCGTCGCGTCGTAGGGCGAGAGGCCGTACGCGTCGATGAAGCGCGCCTTCTTGGCGTCGGGCAATTCCGGCAGATGGGCCGCCAGCGAATCGACGAAGGCCTGATCGAATTCGAGCGGCAGGAGGTCCGGATCGGGGAAGTAGCGGTAATCGTGCGCCTCTTCCTTCGAGCGCATCGAGCGGGTCTCGCCCTTGCCCGGGTCGAACAGGCGGGTCTCCTGGTCGATCGTGCCGCCATCCTCGATGATCGCGATCTGGCGGCGCGCCTCGACCTCGATCGCCTGGCCGATGAAGCGGATCGAGTTGACGTTCTTGATCTCGCAGCGGGTGCCGAAGGGGTCGCCGGGTTTGCGGACCGAGACGTTCACGTCGGCGCGGAGATTCCCCTTCTCCATGTCGCCGTCGCAGGTGCCGAGGTAGCGCAGGATGGTGCGCAGCTTCGTCACGTAGGCCTTGGCCTCCTCCGAGGAGCGCAGGTCCGGCTTCGAGACGATCTCCATCAGGGCGACGCCCGACCGGTTGAGGTCGACGAAGCTCATCGACGGGTGCTGGTCGTGCAGCGACTTGCCGGCATCCTGCTCGAGATGCAGGCGCTCGATCCCGACCCGGATGCTCTCGCCGTCGGGGAGATCGACCAGCACCTCGCCCTCGCCGACGATCGGGCTCTTGTACTGGCTGATCTGGTAGCCCTGCGGCAGGTCCGGGTAGAAGTAGTTCTTCCGGTCGAACACCGAGCGGTGGTTGATCTGCGCCTTGAGGCCGAGGCCGGTGCGCACCGCCTGCGCGACGCATTCGCGGTTGATCACCGGCAGCATGCCGGGCATCGCGGCGTCGACCAGCGAGACGTTGTCGTTCGGCTCGGCCCCGAAGGCGGTCGGCGCGCCGGAAAACAGCTTCGAGCGGCTGGTGACCTGGGCATGGATCTCCATGCCGATCACCACCTCCCAGTCGCCCAGCGCGCCCTTGATCAGCTTCTTGGGGTTCACGGGAGCGTTCATGAAGGTCTCGGATTCTCGCACGGCTTGTACCGTCTCCCGCGGGAGACGGGACGGTTTCATGCCTAGTAGGAAGGGCAGCGCGCAGGCGTCAAGCGCGCGGCGCGATCGCTCGCCGGGCGGTGTAGCCGATGATCGCGTAGATCAGCGCCGCCGCGGTGCGCACGGGAAAGAAGGTCGGCAGCTCGCGCCCGATCGGCGCGGGCCAGGGCACGCCGATCCCGGTAAGCACCCACGACACCAGAACCGAGACGACCAGCGCGATCATCGCGACCAGCACCACCTTGCCGAACTGGTCCGCCTTCCAGCCGAGATACAGCGCGAGCCCGATCAGGACCGGGTCGAACGCCGCCAGGATCCAGACTTCGGGCGGGTAGTAGGGGACGGTCGGGTGGTTCACGCCCACCACGCCTGCGGCAGGGCGATGCGGCCCGCCGCCTCCTCGATCACCTGCCCCGCGGCGAACAGCGTCTCCTCGTCGAAGGGACGGCCGATGAGCTGGAGGCCGAGCGGCAGCCCCTGCGCGTCGAGCCCCGCCGGCACCGCGAGGCCGGGCAGGCCCGCCATGTTCACCGTCACGGTGAACACGTCGAGGAGGTACATCTCGACCGGATCGGCCTTCGCCTTCTCGCCGAAGCCGAAGGCGGCGGACGGGGTGGTGGGGGTGAGGATCGCGTCGACGCCCGAGGCGTAGACCTGCTCGAAGTCGCGCTTGATCAGCGTGCGGATCTTCTGGGCGCGGACGTAATAGGCGTCGTAGTAGCCGGCTGAGAGCACGTAGGTGCCGATCATCACCCGGCGCTTGACCTCGCGGCCGAAGCCGGCGGCGCGGGTCTGCTCGTACATCCCGACGATGTCCTTCGCCGGCACGCGCAGGCCGTAGCGGACGCCGTCGTAGCGGGCGAGGTTCGAGGAGGCCTCGGCCGGAGCGACGATGTAGTAGGCCGGGAGCGCATATCGCGTGTGGGGCAGCGAGACCTCGACCACCTTGGCGCCGGCGTCGCGCAGCCATGCGGCACCCTGCTGCCACAGCCGCTCGATCTCGGCCGGCATCCCCTCGACCCGGTACTCCTTCGGGATGCCGATGGTCAGGCCCTTGACGCCGCGATTCACCGCCGCCTCGAAGTCGGGCACCGGGATATCGACCGAGGTCGTGTCCTTGTCGTCGTGGCCGGACATCGAGGTGAGCAGGATCGCGGCGTCGCGCACCGTGCGGGTGATCGGCCCGGCCTGGTCGAGGGACGACGCGAAGGCGACGGTGCCCCAGCGCGAGCAGCGGCCATAGGTCGGCTTGATGCCGACCGTGCCGGTGAAGGCCGCCGGCTGGCGGATCGAGCCGCCGGTGTCGGTGGCGGTGGCTCCCAAGCACAGGCGGGCCGCGACCGCCGCGGCCGAGCCGCCCGACGAACCGCCGGGAACCAGCCTGGTCTCGGACAGGGCGCCGTCGGCACCCTTGCGGCGCCAGGGCGAGATCACCGGGCCGTAGGCGCTGGTCTCGTTCGACGAGCCCATGGCGAACTCGTCGAGGTTGAGCTTGCCGAGCATCACCGCGCCGTCGCGCCACAGGTTGTGGCTGACGGTGGATTCGTAATGCGGCTGGAACCCTTCGAGGATCTTCGAGCCCGCGGTGGTGACGACCCCGTGGGTGCAGAACAGGTCCTTGATGCCGAGCGGCAGGCCCTCGAGGGGCCTGGCGTCGCCTGCGGCGAGCTTCTGGTCGGCGACCTCCGCCATGGCGAGCGCCCGGTCGGGCGTCTCGAGCAGGTAGGCGTTGAGGAGGCGGGCCTTCTCCATCGCGTCGAGATGGGCCTGGGCCAGCTCCCGGGCGGAGAACTCCTTCGCCCGCAGGCCGTCGCGGGCCTGCGCCAGGGTGAGGTCGGTCAGCTCTGCCGGCTTGGTGCTCACGATCGTCCGTCCTGTCGCGGCCCGTCGGCCGCCATGGGTGCGCGCTTGTCGGTCTTCCGGTCGAGGTTACTCGACGACCTTCGGCACCAGGAAATAATTGTCCTCGGTCAACGGCGCGTTGAACACGATCTCGCGGGCATGCCCGCCATCGGTGATCACGTCCTCGCGGCTCTTCATCGCCATCGGGGTCACCGAGGTCATCGGCTCGACGCCGGAGACGTCGACCGCGTCGAGCTGCTCGACGAAGGACAGGATGGCGTTCAGCTCGTCCTGGAGCGGCGCCACCTCGTCGTCGGTGACTGCGATCCGCGCCAGGTGCGCGATGCGCCGGACCGTCTTGGCGTCGACCGACATGGGCACTCCGTTCGGACATGCGAGGAACCGGGCCCGCGACCCGGCGGCCGTCTCGCGACCGCGGGGCGCTATAGCACCGGCCTTCGCGCAGCCGCAACGGGCGGGGCGGTCAGGCCGCCGGCATCCGCAGCGCAAGCGCCGCGATGGCGTTGGTCCGGGTGTTCGGCACCTCGATCAGCACCGCCCGCGGCTTGAAGTGCCGGCGCGCCTCCATGCCGCCGGTGTAGAGCACCGCGGCGGCGGTCAGCAGCATCAGCTTGTGCTTGCGCGGCATCCGCGGGCGCGCCGCGACCTGGCTGGGCGCCTGGACGGGGGCGACGTCCTCAGCGACCGAAAGGTTCGCAGCGGGGAGGCTCGCAGCCCGGCGGATCCGGCGGCCGATGGCGAGGATCGCCTCCGCCGGCACGCGGCGGCGCGGAGCAGTCTCACCCGGCGCGAAGCCCCCGCTGGCGGCGGGCAGGGGTCCCCGCAGCGGGCTCAAGCCCCCGTCGAGGTCGAGGGTCATCGCGCCCGGCATCCGCGGGGCCGGGTCCTGGACGGTGCTCCGCACGGGCCGGTCGGTTGCGAGCGCGAAGGGAAGGATGACGGCAGCCACGGCGACCTCGTTGCGGGAAGACGGCAGGTTAACGCTTCGTTAATTCCACCGGCCCCGCTTCGCCACGTCAACCTTTCATTAACCTTAACGGCGTCACCCGAGCCGGCTTGCACCGGCCGCCGGGAGAGCACCGTCCGATCGCGTCGAGATCGGATGGCGCTCCTGGTCTTGATCTTGCCGCATCGTCTTCGAACCGGTGTCCGCTGCGTCGGACGATGCTCGAGGGGAGGGCGGCCGCGCCCGGATCCCTATTGCACCGTGACGGCCGTGCCTTTGTGGGGCACGATCACCTGCACGCCGCTGCCGTCGAGGGCGGCGACGAAGCGGTCGGCGCTCGGGTCGACGATCGGGAACGAGCCATAGTGGCAAGGGATCACGGCCTTGGGCCGGAAGAAGCGCGTCACGGCGAGTGCCGCGGTCTCGGCCCCCATGGTGAAGCGGTCGCCGATCGGTACCATCAGCACGTCGGGGCGGTAGATCTCCTGGATCAGCGCCATGTCGCCGAAGATGTCGGTGTCGCCCATGTGGTAGATGGTCGGCTCGCCCTCGGCCCGCACGATCACGCCGTTCGGCACCCCGAGGGGAACCGTCACCCCGGCCTCGCTCATGCCGGCGGAATGGTCGGCCCGCACCAGGCTGACCCGGAAGCCGCCGACATCGACGGTGCCGCCGGTGTTCATCGGCTCGAACTGCGTGACGCCCTTCGAGGACAGCCACATGCACAGGTCGTAATTGGTGACGACCTTGGCGCCGGTCTCGGCGGCGATCTCGACGGTGTCGCCGACATGGTCGCCGTGGCCGTGGGTGATCAGGATGTGGGTGGCGCCCGCGGTCGCCGCCTGGCGGTCGCCCGCGAAGGCCGGGTTGCCGCTGAAGAACGGATCGATCAACACGTGAGCGGAGCCGAAATCGAGGCGGAAGGCGGAATGGCCGAACCAGGTGATGCGCATCGGATGACCTCCGGGCGAAGGATGTTTCGGAGCGGGCCTCGGCGGCCGGCCGCCCGGACGCCGCGACAGGGTGGGGGGGGGCCCCCCGCA
>JAEWKL010000106.1 GCA_023386115.1 Pseudomonadota bacterium | reverse complement strand
CGTCTTCGACGAGCCCCGGGATGACGCGGAGGATTCCAGGATTGCCGTAGAAATACGGACAGCCTGCTACCTCAACCGCCAGTCGATCGGCGCCAGCCCCTTCTCCTCCAGCCACGCATTCGCCTGCCCGAACGGCCGGCTGCCGCGGAAATCCGCCTTGCGGTTGAGGGGCGAGGGATGGCCGGCCTCCAGCACCAGGTGCTTCTCCCGGTCGATCAGGGCGGCGCGCTGGCGGGCCGGCGCGCCCCAGAGCAGGAAGGCGACGGCCGGGCGCTCGGCCGAGACCGCCGAGACCGCCTGGTCGGTCAGAGCCGACCAGCCGAGCTTCATATGCGCGCCGGACTTCCCCGCCTCGACGGTCAGCGCCGCATTGAGGAGCAGCACGCCCTGGCGCGCCCAGGGGCTGAGGTCGCCGGTGGTCGGCACGGGAGTGCCGGTCTCCTCCGCCATCTCGGCCAGGATCACCTTCAGCGAGGCCGGTAGCCGGCGCCCGCCGACATACGAGAAGGCGAGGCCGTGGGCGGCGCCCGGGGTCGGGTAGGGGTCCTGCCCGAGGATCACCGCCCGCACCTGATCGAGCGGCGTCAGCGTCAGGGCGTTGAAGACGGCTTCCGGTGCCGGCAGCACCCGGGCACCGGCCTCGCGGCGGGCATCGACCGCCTCCGCCACCCGCTCGGCGCTGCCGTCGCGGAAGAACGGCAGGGCGAGCCAGGGAGAGTTCGAGGCACGGAAGCGGGCGAGCGCGCCCGCGACGGTTTCGTCTGTCGGCATCGGATCTCGGGGTCGGCGAGTTGGGGGTCAGCGAAGGGTCTGGCGCCCCGTCTCGATCGTCAGCGGCGCGTTGGCGCGGATGTAGGACATGACCACGTTGGCGACGAGCGTGCCGTCGGTGGCGCCGACCAACGTCTTGCCCTCGGCCAGCATCCCGTAATCGTTTCCGCCGGCGAGCATGAAGTTGTTGGCTGCCAACAGATAGGTCCGGGCCGGATCGAGGGGAGCGCCGCCGATGCCGACCGAGACGACCCGCTGTCCCGCCGGCGCAGCGGCATCGACCGTGACGGTGATGCCTGAGACCTGCGGGAAGCGTCCGGCGGGGCGGCCAAGCTCCGAAAAACCGTTCTCGAGGGCGGCGAGCACCTGGGCGCCGGTGATCTTCACCAGCACCGAGGTGTTGCCGAAGGGCAGTTCGGTCAGCACGTCGCGGCGGGTCAGTTCCGAATCCGCCGGATAGGTCCGGTTGCCGCGGATGCCGCCGCCATTCATCAGGCCGATCTCGGCTCCGGCGGCGTGGCGCAAGGCATCGGCGACGAGGTCGCCGAAGGCGTTCTCGCTGCGGCGCACCGCCTCGATGCGGGTGTCGAGGGCGTTGGTCACCCGGCCGAGCGGCACGTCGAGCTCGCGGGCGAGGTCCCCCTCCTGGCGCTTGACCACCGCCAGCACCTCCGGGTCCGGCTCGATCTCGGCGGTGTCGTGAATGCGGAAGGCGGCGGTCCAGGTCAGGGCCTTGCCGGTCCCCTCCGCCTTCACGTCGATGGCGGTGACGTATTCGGCATCGTGGCCGGACTCGGCGAAGACCGTGCGGCCGTCGTAGCGGAGCGCCAGGTCGTGGTCGTGGCCCGAGAGGACGATGTCGGCGTGGCGGCTCGCCACCAGGGCTTCGTCCGTCGCCCGGTCGGTGTGGCAGACCGCCAGCACCATCTCGGCGCCCGCCGCCCTCAAGGAGGTCGCCTCCCGGGCGAGCGTCGCCAGGGCGGGCCCGAACCGCCAGTCGCCCGATTGCGACTTCGCCGGCGTCTCGGGCAGCGCGATGCCGACCACGCCGAGCTTGATCCCGCCGAGAGTGAGGATCGTCGAGTCGTGCGTGCCCGGCACCGGCGTGCCGTCCGGCCGGCGCAGGTTGGCGGCGAAGACCGGGACATTCGCGGCCCGCATCCTCTCCAGATAGATGGCCTGCCCGAAATCGAACTCGTGGTTGCCCGGCACGAACACGTCCGGCTTGATCAGGTTGGTCAGCTCGATGATGTGGCGCCCCTTGTCGATGCCCGACATCAGCGAGGGCGAGAGGGTGTCGCCGGCGTGGCAGACCAGGACCGGCCGCCCCTTCGCCCGCTCGGCCTTCACCACGGCGGCGAGCTTCGGGAAGCCGCCGCGGCCGTCGACCGCGCCCATCCGGTAGATGTCGTTGACGAGGACCAGGGTGAAGTCGACGTCCGGCGCCCGCGCGGCGGCCGGTCCTCCTGTCAATCCGCCCGCCATGCCGGCAAGGCCGGCCCCGAGGCCGAGGGCGAGGGTCTGACGGCGGTTGGGCGAGGTCATGCGGGGCTCCGGCGGGCGTCAAGGGCGCACGGGGGTCGAGGATGCCAGTGTCACACGGGCTTCTTGACCGGTGAATGTCTCGCGCGAAAAAGCGGTGCAGCGTCTCGACGCGTTGGTTCGGGCGGCCGTTGCGCTATGTAGACGGCGACCCGACGCGAACAGACGGGCCCGGGCGCGCCACCCTCCGGGCCGACCAGCAGACCGGACGACCATGAACGAGGTGACCCCGAACGCCGCGCTCGCCCGCGGCGCCACCCCTGTCGGACAAGCGGGCGCCGCCGGCCAGGCCGGAGCCCGATCCGTCGGCGGAGCCGGAGCCTTGCCGGCCGACCACCCGGCCGTGCGCTGGGGCCGGATCGGCGTGCTCCTGATGAATCTCGGGACGCCCGAGGGCACGAGCTACTGGCCGATGCGCCGCTACCTCAAGGAGTTCCTGTCCGACCGGCGGGTGATCGAGGTGCCTCGCGCGATCTGGTGGCCGCTGCTCAACCTGGTGATCCTGACCAAGCGCCCGGGCCCCAAGGGGCGCGACTACGCCTCGGTCTGGAACACCGAGCGCGACGAGGGCCCGCTCAAGACCATCACCCGCGGCCAGGCCGAGAAGCTCCAGGCGGCGATGGGGGACCGTGTCGTGGTCGACTGGGCGATGCGCTACGGCAAGCCCGAGGTCGACCAGCGCATCCAGGCCCTGCTCGACCAGGGCTGCGACCGCATCCTGCTGGTGCCGCTCTATCCCCAATACGCCGCCGCGACCTCGGCCACCGCCTGCGACCAGGCGTTCCGCGCCCTGATGAAGATGCGCTGGCAGCCGACCGTGCGCGTCTCGCCACCCTATCACGACGACCCGGTCTATATCGAGGCGGTGGCGAACGCGATCCGCCGCGACCTCGCCGCCCTGGACTTCGAGCCCGAGGTCATCCTCACCTCGTTCCACGGCGTGCCGAAATCCTACCTGCTGAAGGGCGACCCCTATCACTGCCAGTGCGTGAAGACCGGCCGGCTGATCCGCGAGGCACTCGGCTACTCGCCGGAGCGGATGCGGACGACGTTCCAGTCGCGCTTCGGCAACGAGGAATGGCTGAAGCCCTATACCGACGAGACCGTGAAGGCGCTGGCGGCGCAAGGCGTGAAGCGCCTCGCCATCGTGGCGCCGGGCTTCACCGCCGACTGCCTCGAGACCCTGGAGGAGCTCGACGGCGAGAACCGGCACTATTTCGAGGAGGGCGGCGGCACGCATTTCGCCTACCTGCCCTGCCTCAATGACGGCCCGGAGGGCATGCGGGTGATCGAGCACGTCGTCGCCCGCGAGCTGAAGGGCTGGCTCGACTGAGCGCACCTCACGAAACTCCCGCTGCGCGGACGCCGCCTCAGCGAGCGGCGACGGTGACCGGGAGTTTTGTGAGAGACATTGAGCGGTGGACGGGGCCGACGCGGCCATCCCGCCGGCCCCGCCCCTGGCTTAAGCTTAGGGCCGCCATGCCCGCGATCCCTTTCCTCCTCGGCACCCTCCCGACGCCGATCGGCACGATGCTGCTGGTCTTCGACGAGGACGCGGCCTTGCGTGCCCTCGACTGGTCTGACCACGAGGACCGGATGCGGCGGCTGCTGCGGCTGCATCACGGCGCCGCCTTCACCCTGCACGACGCTCCACCGCCGCCGGCGATCCGTGATCCGATCGACGCCTATTTCGCCGGTGATCTCGGGGCCATCGACGGGCTCGGCGTTCGCCACAACGGGACCGCCTTCCAGCGCGCGGTCTGGGCCGCGCTCCGGCACATTCCGGCCGGTACGACCCTGAGCTACGGCGCCCTCGCGCAGCGGCTCGGCCGGGACAAGGCGGTGCGGGCGGTCGGGCTCGCCAACGGCGCAAACCCAGTCGGCCTCGTGGTGCCGTGCCATCGGGTGATCGGGGCCAATGCCAGCCTCACCGGCTATGGCGGCGGGCTCCACCGCAAGCAGTGGCTCCTGGCGCATGAGGGCGTGAGGCTCGGGAGCGGGCAGGGGATGCTGGATCTGGGGTGAGGCCGGATGGCTCGCCGGCACACCGTCGCGCCGGATCACGTCCCCGATCACCCGCGCGAGTCGAGCATGCGGAGACTGGTCGCGTGCCGGCCCTCGTCGCCGACATCACCGTGGATATGCTTACCGCGACGGTGCCTGGACCGTGAAATCGACTGTCCGTGCGTCGATCACGTGATGGTTCGCGTCGGCGAGTTCGAGGAAGACGCGGTGCTGTCCGGCCGGCAGACCCTGGAGCACCACGGGATCGCCGCCGGAATGGACCCAATGCCACGCCAGCGAGTCGAGCGTCACGTGAAGGTGTCCCAACCGCGGCGAGAGTCCGGCCGCCGCCTCGCCGTAGACGGGAAGAAGCTGGACGTTCTCCGTCTTGAACAGGATGACGGCGAGGCCCTTCTCCAGCAACCGGGGTACCGGAGCGGCGCTCGTGATCCGCGCGGCCGGTTCCACTGGGGAGGGGGCAGCCGCATCGTGCCATCCGTGCCCGCCCTTCTGCGGGACCGTTTGGGCGGGCGCGGCGCTGCTCAGCGCGGCCGCCGCCAGGGCCGTGATCGCGGCGAGCGTGAACTGTTGGATCGTGGGGGTCATGGCAGTCGTCCGAGGCAATGTAAGCATTGATTACATAGCCGTGGACACGGCGTCAATCAGAATGTAAGCGGTGATCACATGTCGGTCGATCGATCGAAGAATGACGGATCCCAGCCTGATCACCCTTCTGGAGCGTCATCGGGGCGCCGGGGCTACCATCACGGCGATCTCCGGCGCGTGCTGGTGGCGGCGACCATCGGCCTCGTCGAGGAGAAGGGCCTTGACGGCGTGAGCGTGCGCGAGGTCGCCAAGCGTGCCGGCGTCTCGTCCGGCGCGCCGTTTCGCCATTTCCCGACCCGCGTCGCCCTGCTCACCGCCGTCGCCGAGGACGCGATGGACCGGCTCCTCGCAACGATCGACGACGCTTTCGCGGAGGCCGAGGGGGAGAGCGCGATCCGGCGCTACCGGGCGATCGGGCTCGGCTTCCTGCGATGGGCGATCACGCATCGCACCCATTTCCAGGTCATCTCGACCCGCGACGTCATCGTCTTCGGGTCGTCGAGCCTGAGCGGGCGCCACCAGGCGCTCCAGGTCCGGATGCGCGACCTTCTGGACGAGGCGGCGCAGGCGGGCGAGCTGAGGGGTGATCCGGCGCTTCAGATGATCGCGGGGCGGGCCATGGTCTACGGCCTCGCCCGCATGCTCCTCGACGGTCAATTCCCGAGCTGGGGGCTCCCGGAGGAGGATGCACTGGCGACGTCGGTTCGCGTCCTCGACGCGTACATCGCGTCGATCTCGCGGGGAGGCTGATCGCCGATGATGACCGGTCGTCAGCGATGCACGCCGCCAGCGACCACCATCGGCAGGATCAACCGGGACGAGTCCGGCAGGCGCACGAAGCCGTGGGCCGCGTAGAAGCCCGCCGCAGTCTCGCTCAGCGCATCGACGACGATCATTGAGGAGCCCACCGTTCCGGCGCTCGCGAAGGCGCGCTGGAGCGCGTCCGCCAGCAGGATCGAGCCGAGCCGACGCCTCTGCGCGTCGCGGGCGACGGCCAGCCGGCCGATCAGCGTCGCGCTGACGAGCGGATAGCGCGAGATGTGTTTGCGGGCGGCGGGCGGAACGTCTCCCTGCGCCACTGTGAGGGCGCAGAGCGTGTAGTAGCCGAGGATGCAGCTTGGTGCGTCGTGGGAGCTGAGAACGAAGACCGCGTTCGCTTTGCGTCGGAGGTCCTGGCGGGCTTGCGTCTGGAGATAGCGGTCGAGGCTCTCGACGCCGCAGGCGAAGGCGGCGCGATCGTGCCGGTCATCGAGCGGGCCGATGCGCAGGTCCGGCGGGGACATCTCCGGCGATCATTCCGCGACGCGGCGGGCATGTTCGGCGAAGGCTGCCTGCAACCTTTCGCTCAGACCGGGCGGGTCGATCAGCGAGTCGAAGAAGACCGCGCGGTCGCGATCTGAGAGCATCAGGGTCTCATGCTCGGCGATGGTGCGGCGGGCGACCTCGGCGAGGGCGGTCAGGCAGAAATCCGTCACCTTCCGCCTCTCGAGATGAGCCGCCCGCTCGATCAGTGCCTTGGTTTCTTCGTCGATCCGGAAACCCAGCCGCTCATCCCGGAGCGCCTGGGTCTCCTTGCGCGCAGATGCCGTCATTGCCGCCTCCGATCACCGAAATGTACGTCGAATGGATGTACAAGACAAGCGCGACGCGACATTCCAAACGAGAAAGGGGCCGCCTTTCGGCGACCCCCTTCCGTCTCTCAGGACTGAGTGACCCGGACTTAGAAGTCCATGCCGCCCATGCCGCCGCCCGGCATGGCCGGAGCAGGGCTGTCCTTCTTCGGGGCGTCGGCGACCATCGCCTCGGTCGTCACCAGCAGGCCGGCCACCGAAGCGGCGTCCTGCAGGGCGGTGCGCACGACCTTGGCCGGGTCGACGATGCCGGCCTGGATCATGTCGACGTACTCTTCGGTCTGGGCGTTGAAGCCGTAGGTCTCCGAGTCGCCCTTGTCGTTGATCTTGCCGACCACGATCGAGCCCTCGACGCCCGCGTTCTGGGCGATCTGGCGGATCGGGGCCTCAAGGGCCTTCAGGACGATCTTGATGCCGGCCTGGACGTCGGTGTTGTCGCTCGACAGGGCGGCAACGGCCTTCTTGGCGCGCAGGAGCGCGGTACCGCCGCCGGGAACGATGCCTTCCTCGACCGCCGCGCGGGTGGCGTGGAGGGCGTCGTCGACGCGGTCCTTCTTCTCCTTGACCTCGACCTCGGTCGCGCCGCCGACGCGGATCACCGCGACGCCGCCCGCGAGCTTGGCCAGACGCTCCTGGAGCTTCTCGCGGTCGTAGTCCGAGGTGGTCTCCTCGATCTGCGCCTTGATCTGCTGGACGCGGGCCTCGATGTCGGCCTTCTCGCCGGCACCGTCGATGATCGTGGTGTTCTCCTTCTCGATGCGGATGCGCTTGGCGCGGCCGAGCATCGGGAGGGTCACGTTCTCGAGCTTGATGCCGAGGTCCTCGGCGATCATCTGACCCTGGGTCAGGATCGCGATGTCCTCGAGCATGGCCTTGCGGCGGTCACCGAAGCCCGGCGCCTTCACGGCCGCGACCTTCAGGCCGCCGCGCAGCTTGTTGACGACGAGGGTGGCCAGCGCCTCGCCCTCGATGTCCTCGGCGACGATGACCAGCGGCTTGCCGGTCTGGACGACGGCCTCGAGCACCGGCAGCATCGCCTGGAGCGACGACAGCTTCTTCTCGTGGATGAGGATGTAGGGATCCTCGAGCTCGGCGATCATCTTCTCCGCATTCGTGATGAAGTACGGGGAGAGGTAGCCGCGGTCGAACTGCATGCCCTCGACGACGTCGAGCTCGGTCTCGGCGGTCTTCGCCTCCTCGACCGTGATCACGCCCTCGTTGCCGACCTTCTGCATGGCATGGGCGATCATCTCGCCGATGTCCTTGTCGCCGTTCGACGAGATCGTGCCGACCTGGGCGATCTCCTCCGAAGCCGACACCTTCTTGGCGCGGCTCTGGATGTCCTTGACGGCGGCCTGGGTGGCGAGGTCGATGCCGCGCTTCAGGTCCATCGGGTTCATGCCGGCGGCGACGTACTTGGCGCCCTCGCGGACGATGGCCTGGGCCAGCACGGTCGCGGTGGTGGTGCCGTCACCCGCGATGTCGTTGGTCTTCGAGGCCACTTCGCGCACCATCTGGGCGCCCATGTTCTCGAACTTGTCGGAGAGCTCGATCTCCTTGGCGACGGTCACGCCGTCCTTGGTGATCCGCGGCGCGCCGAAGCTCTTCTCGATCACGACGTTGCGGCCCTTCGGGCCGAGCGTGACCTTCACGGCATCCGCCAGGATGTCCACGCCGCGCAGCATCTTCTCGCGGGCGTCGGAGGCGAAACGAACGTCTTTCGCTGCCATGGTGAATCCTCTCAGTGACTCGGTGTTGCGGGGGAAAACCTTCGGGCGTCAGCTCCCGGCCGGGGCGCCGCCGTCAGGCTTGCAGGCGATCAGGGCAGCGGCGGTTACGCCAGTACGCCCATGATGTCGGACTCCTTCATGATGAGGAGGTCCTTGCCGTCGATCTTGACCTCGGTGCCGGACCACTTGCCGAACAGCACCCGGTCGCCGGCCTTGACGTCGAGGGGGTTCAGCTTGCCGGACTCGTCGCGGGCGCCGGGGCCGACGGCGACGATCTCGCCCTCCTGCGGCTTCTCCTTGGCGGTGTCCGGGATGATGATGCCGCCCTTGGTCTTCTCCTCGCTCTCGATGCGACGGACGACGACACGGTCGTGCAGCGGACGGAATTGCATGTGCTGCCCTCTTGCTTCGCAGAACGCATTGCGGTTGGTGCTGGCGCCGAAGCCGCCTTCCAACCCGGGCATTAGCACTCTCGTGAGGTGAGTGCTAAGGCTGGCGTGGAGATAATCGGAGGGCGGACCTGAGTCAAGACGCTGGTGTGTGGCCTCCACGGCACGCATCGCGCCTTGTCCTATCCTCCGGCCCCACCCTTGATGCCCCCTCCGCCGCCTTCAGGAGCCCACCCCTCGCATGATCACGCTGCACGGCTCGGAGGGCGTCGTCGCCGAGGGCCAGGCCTGCGCGGCGCAGCCCCTGCCGGCCCATGGCACCTGGCTCGACCTCGACGACCCGAGCGAGGCCGAAACGGCGCTCGCCGAGGCCGTGACCGGCCTCACGGTCCCGTCCCGCTCGGCGCTCAGCGAGGTGCAGAACTCGCGCCGCCTCAACCGGCGCCGGGACGCGTTCTATCTCAGCACCCCGATGGTCTCGTTCCGCGACGACGACCTGACCTTGCGCCCCCTCGGCTTCGTGCTGACGCCGGAGCGGCTGCTGACCGTCCGGTTCCAGCCGCTCGCCGCCTTCGACACCGTCAAGACGCGCCAGGCGGAGCGGGACGGGCCGGCCTCCAGCGTCGAGACCTTCCTGGCGCTCAACGAGGAACTGATCGACCGCCTGGCCGACACTCTCGAGACGCTAAGCGACGAGCTCGATTCGCTCTCGACCCGGATCTTCACCTTCGACACCAGCGCGAACGGTCATGGCCGGACCGAAGGGGCGGCCCCGAAGCGCCGCGACCTCGCCCTGCGGCGCCTGCTGCGCGCCATCGGCCGGCGCGGTAAGGCCCTGGCGAAGCTGCGCGCCTCGCTGCTGGGCCTCGGCCGCATCCTCCCCTACGTCGCCGGCGAGGCGGAAGGCTGGCTGAAGCCCGAGGAGAAGGCCCGCTTCGAGAGCCTGCGCCTCGACGTCGCCTCCCTCGACGAGTTCGAGACCCGGCTCTCCGAGACGGTGCAGTTCCTGCTCGACGCCACCCTCGGCCTCATCAACATGGAGCAGAACAACACCTTCCGGGTGCTCACGGTCGTCTCGGTGATCGGCATTCCCCCGACCCTGATGGCCTCGGTCTACGGCATGAACTTCAAGCACATGCCGGAACTGGACTGGACCTTCGGCTATCCGTTCGGGCTCGCGGTGATTGCCGCGAGCGCGCTGGTGCCGGCCGTGTACTTCAAGCTGAGGGGGTGGTTCTGACCCCCGCTCACCGCCGCGCCGCCAGCGCCGACCCGGCCAGGATCAGCCCGGCTCCGGCCAGCGTCGCCACCCCGGGCACCTCCCCGAAGGCGATGTAGCCGAGGCCGATCGCCCAGAGGAGGGCGGTGTATTCCATCGCGGCAAGGCGCGACGCCTCGGCCTTCGCGTAGGCGCGGCTGAGCACCAGGTGCCCGGCGACGCCGAGCACGCCGACGAGGACGAGGAGCGCCCAATCGGGCGCGGCGACCGGGGTCCAGGTCCAGGCCGCGGGCGCGGCCAGCATCGCGGCGGGGCCGGCATTCTGGATCGCCACGATGGTCACCACCGGGTCGTGCCGGGCACGGGCGCGCAAGAGCACCATCGAGAGCGCATAGGTGAGCGCCGAGGCGAGGATCGCGGCGATGCCCCAGGCCGAGCCGGCCGCCCGGGGCGCCTCCGTCCCGACCTGACCCGCGACCACGATCCCGACCCCGGCAAATCCGACGACGAGCCCGGCCCAGACCGGCGGCCGCACCCGCTCGCGCAGCAGCAGCGCGGCGAACAGCGCGATGAAGATCGGGCTCAGGAACGACAGGGCCAGCGCCTCGGCGAGCGGCAGCACCGACAGGCCGTGGAAGAAGCAGAGCGCGGTCGCGACCACCAGCACCGCCCGCAGGCCGTTGGTGCGCCAGGTCTCGGCCGAGGGCCAGCCGGGCCTTAGGCCCGCGAGCACGCCTGCCATGACGAGGGTGCCGACGAGGTAGCGGGCAAAGGCGATGCCGGTGACGCCGTAGCGGTCGGACAGGCCCTTGATGGTGGCGTCCATCAGCGAGAGGAGGCCGATGCCGAGGGCGGCGAGCAGGATCGCGGAGGCGGGAGAGGAGGGGGCGCGCATGGTGCAAGCCGGATGGCCCGGGGATGGGCGCGGCGCAAGGCCGGCAGGCTCGGGGCGCTTAGGCGTTTCCTAAGGGGTCGGACCCATCGTCGGAGCCGATCCACATGGCCGAAGGGAGCCCGACCGATGCTGCACGATGGTTCCGGCCGGCCCTGCGGAGAACGATCGTGAGGATTCTCCTCGTCGCCGACCACGCCTACATCAATGGCGGCCAGGCCAAGGTCTCGCTTGAGAGCGCGATCGGGCTCGCCGGCCGTGGCCATGAGGTCGTGCTGTTCGCCGCCGTCGGCCCGGCCGATCCGCGCCTGGCCGAGGCCGGGGTGCGCACGGTGCTCCTGGGCCAGACCGACGTGACGCAGGCCCGCTCGCTCGCGCGCTTCGGGGTGCAGTGGCTGTGGAACGGCCCCGCCGCCGCCGAGTTGCGGGCCCTCATCGACGAGTCCGACCCGCGCGACACGGTGGTCCATGTCCATGCCTGGGCCAAGGCCCTGTCGCCATCGATCGGGCCGGTGCTGCGGGACTGCGCCGCGCCGGTGGTCTACACCGCGCACGAATACTACCTCGCCTGTCCCAATGGCGGCTTCTACGATCATCCCGTCGCGGCGGCCTGCCACCGGATTCCGAACGGGGCGGCCTGCCTGACCCACAATTGCGATTCGCGCACCTATCCGCGCAAGCTGATGCGGGTCGCCCGCCACGAAGTGATGCGCCGCACCGGCCTCGTCGCAGGCATCGACGCGATGATCACCATCAGCCGGCTCCAGCGGGAGGTGCTGGCGCCGTACCTGCCGACGGCGATGCGCTACTACGACGTGCCGAACCCGGTCGATGCCGAGCCTCTCGGCCACCGGGCAGGCCCGCCGGGCGACTTCGTGTTCGTCGGCCGCCTCTCGCCCGAGAAAGGCCCGGGGCTCTTCGCCGAGGCGGCGCGGCTGTCCGGGATGCGGGCGGTCTTCGCCGGCGACGGGCCGGCCCGGGCACAGCTGGAGGCGCGCTATCCCGAGGCGGTCTTCCTCGGCTGGCAGAGCCCCGACCAGGTGAAGGATGTTCTGCGCGGGGCCCGCGCCCTGGTCTTCCCGTCGGTCTGGTACGAGGGCCAGCCCCTCACGGTGCTCGAATCCCTGGGCCTCGGCACCCCGGTCCTCGTCAGCGACGTCTGCGCCGGCCGCGAGGCGGTGCGCCACGGCGAGAACGGTCTGTGGTTCCGCGCCAACGATCCGCGCTCGCTCGCCGACGCCATGGGCCACCTCGCCAACGACGCGACGGCGATGCGGATGGGGCGGAGCGCCTACGACCTGTTCTGGGCCGATCCCCTGACCCTGGAGCGGCATCTCGACGGGCTGGAGCGGGTGTACCGGGACGTGGCCGGGCGGGAGGGGCGGGTGTCGGCGCCGGTTCGGGCGGTGGGGTAGCCCCCCAGCGCCTGGTCCTCCAAGGTGAAGCGCTGGCTGTCCCCTTTCCCTGTGGGTGGGGAGAGGAGGAAGTCCGAGCTTCATACTGAGACCGCTTTTCCCAGCGATCGTCTCCGAACCACGCCGCAGCCCCGGTCCCCCCGAACGAGCACCCATCCCAATGGCGGTCATCGCGGCCTTCGTGGTCAACGCGGTCATGAACCTGGCCCTCGGCCTGCTCATCGCGCAGATCCTGGGGCCGGCCGATTTCGGCCGCTTCGCCCTCGGCACCGCCGGGGCGGTGGCGCTCAACACGCTGCTGTTCGAGTGGCTGCGCCTCTCGGCGACCCGGTTCTATTCCGAGCGCGTGCGGCAGGCCGAGCCGTGGATCCGCGGGATGCTCGACCGCGCCTACCTCGCCACGGTGATCGGGCTCGCGGGCGCGGCCCTGCTCGCCCTCGGCGGACGCCCCCTCGTCGGCGATCCGGCCCTGCTCGCCGCGGCCGCCGCGGCGGCAGCGATCGGGATCGGCCTGTTCGACTACGCGGCGGCCCTCGCCCGGGCCCGCTTCGTCGGCGGGCTCTACCTGCGCCTCGTCCTGGTCAAGAACAGCCTGTCCCTGCCGCTGATGATCGGCACCGCCTGGGCGACGGCGGACGCCGCCGCGGTGATGCTCGCCGGAGGGCTGAGCCAGTTCCTCGCCGCGCTCCTCGTCCGGCGCGCCTTCGCCGATCCGCCGATCGCCCACGAGGCGGCCGATCGCCGGACGGCATTCACGCTGTTCATGGGCTACGGCCTGCCGATCGTCGCCGCCAACGTGGTCTACCAGCTGATGCCGTTCGCCAATCGCTGGGCCGTCGCGGCAGCGGCGGGCTTCGCCGAGGCGGGCTACTTCTCGCTGGCGGCGGATATCGGCGGACGGATCTTCAGCACGCTCGGCTCCGCCCTCGACCTCCTGCTGTTCCAGATCGCCGTGCTCGCCGCGGAGACCCACGGCCACGAGGCCGGCGAGGAGCAGGTCGCCCGCAACGGCGCCGTGGTGCTGGCGCTGATCCTGCCGAGCGCCGCCGGATTCTGGGCCCTCGCCCCGGCGCTGGAGGCGATCGCGGTGCCGCAGGCGTTTCGCGGCCATTTCGCGACCTACACGCTGCTGCTGCTCCCGGGCCTCGTCGCCCTGGCGCTGATGAACTTCGCCCTCAACCCGATCTTCCAGATCCGCCGCCGCACCCTGCCCCTCGTCGCGGCGGGCGGCATCGGAGCGCTCGTCAACGGCGTCGCGGCCCTCGCCCTCGCCGGGCCCTTCGGGCCCCACGGCATCGCCGCCGCGCAGTCGCTCGGCTTCCTCGCCGCCATGCTGTTCCTCGGGATCCGCGCGCTCACCGGGCCGGGCCGCCTGCGGATGTCCTGGCGCGATCCGCTCGGCGTGATGCTCGCCACCGCGACGATGACGGTCGCGATCCTCCCCTTGCGCGCGCTCGGCCCCTGGCTCGCCCTGCCGGCCGGCCTCGTCACCGGCGGCCTCGTCTACGGCGCCCTGGTCTGGCGGTTCGATATCGCGGGTCTGCGGACGACCGTGCTCGCGCGGTTCGGCCGGGCCGTTCCGGCGGAGTAGGGGCTTGCGCGAGGTGATACCATCCTGCCGGATGCCCCCGCTTGCAACCCGCCCCGGTTGCCCGCAATGATCCGCGCCCCGATCCCCGCGCACCCGGCGCGGCCCTGCCCGAGCGAGCCCGCGATGAGCATCTACCAGCCCCGAAGCGAGGCGGAGGCCGCCACCCTGATCGGGGAGGCGGCGGCGCGGCGCGAGCG
>JAEWKL010000069.1 GCA_023386115.1 Pseudomonadota bacterium | reverse complement strand
GGTACGCCGGCCTTGGACAGGATCCGGCGATCCAGCTTCAGGCCGCCCATGCCGCCCTCAGTGACGCGCGCCAGTTCCTGCTCCGAGATCGCGTGGCGCGGGAATCGCATGCTGCGGGCGAGGTCGGCGGCGAGCTGCGCGACCTTGGCGCGATCTGCTTCCGTGGGCTCCGGCAGCACCTCGGCGTCGAGGATGCTGCTGATGCGGTGCAGCTCGGCCTCGACCGGCGCCATGATGGCGCGCACCTCAGCGACAATCTGGGGCTCGGTCGGGCAGCGTCCGCGGTCCCACGCTGTCACGGCCCGGTTATGCCGGAACCGCTGCACGGCCTCGGAAACGGCCCAGACGGGGTACGGCGCGAGGGTGCCGACCAGGCGCTCGATGGTAGCCGCGTCCGAGATCTCGTCGGCACCGAATGCCGGGAACACGAACACGAGCTGCGCCGCCGCCGGCTGATGCGCCTTCCCGCCCTGGCAAAGCGCAGCCTGGAGCTCGTCGCGACGGGCCTCGAGCACGCCCCGCTCAGCGACGGTGGGCGCCAGCGAAGCGGAGATGGCCTTGCGCCGGAAATTGCCGGGGATCTCCTGCAGACGGCCGTGGAAGAGGCCGGTCAGGTCCGCCATCGCCCTCGTGGTCGATGATGGGGCCGTCATCGTCGAGGGACGGGTCTGTCTCGTCGTCGGGAGCATCGGAACCTCGGGAGAGATCGCGGAGGAACAGGGCACGGCGGGCGGCAGGGCTGAGGGGGCGTTCCGGCTGGCCTCGCGGCAGGGGGCGACCGGGCGGCGGACGGCGGCGAGACATCTCCCGCAGCCGGTTGCGAAGGGTCCGCGGCCAATCGATTTTTCGGGCCTTCTGGCCGCCTTCGGCGAGCCAGTAGTCGCAGAACTCAGCCAGTGCGGCGTCGGCCTCGGCCTCGTTCAGGCCCATCTCGGCGCAGACGGCCCGAGCCTCGGGGCTGTCGGCGAAATCGACCGTGAGGCGGCGAGCCCTGGGCTCGGATTTCGCCTTCGGCGGCTCGGCACCGGGCTGGGCTGCCGGGGCGGCGCCTGCCTCGACCGGATCGACCAACCCGGGCAGCTCGGCGTCACCGGCCCCCTCGGGGGCTGTCGGTTCGCTAGAACCGACTAGGGGAGTCTGGTTGGGGGATGAGTTTATAGGGGGGTGTGGGGGGACATTTGTCTTGGGGGAAGGGTCACCGGATGTCGCGTGATGTCCCGTGACATCACGTGATGTCACGTGACGCGACGGGGTACTGAGGCCATCACGGCGGCGCTGCTGCCGCTCGGCATCCGCCTTGCGCCGCGCCGCGAGCAACGACCGCTCGGTGTTGGCCGCAGCCTCCACCTCGGCAGCCTTGCGCTGCTGCTCGGCCAGAGCCTCTACGGCGAATTCGATCGCCTCCGGCGGGGCGCCGAGCTCGCGCATGCGCTTCATGAAAGCGGCAATGCTCATGCTGCCTCCCGGCCGCGCTTGGTGGCCCTGGCCAGAGCTTCCGCCCGGCAATCTGCGTCACCGCACGCCCACACGGCCTCGGCACGGTTGTGCGCCCAGCCCGGCGGCTTGAAGCCGAAGCTCGCCCCGAACACGCCACAGCCGACGCACACATGCTCTTCGTGGCGACTGATGGCCTCCAATCGCTGGCGGTCGCACTCTTCTCGTGCAGCCACTTGATGCGGCATGTGCGTGAGCTTGGGGCGACGGAAGGCGGCGGGCATGCGCGTCAGCCTCGGGGCGCTACGTAGGTCTGAGCGTCGCCCGCGCCGAACAATCCCTCATCCGCCGGCACGACCAAGCCCAGCGCGATCGCTTGCCCGACGGCCACAGCCGTCCGCCGGTCCGCTCACTCCACATCGGACGCAGCGAGATCCGGCTCCCCGCCCTGCGGGTCGATGACCTGCTCTACGAGGAGGCCATGGCGGCCTCGAACGAGAACGCCGCCAACCTCGTCACCGGCTTCTTCATTCTAGGGCTGTTGATCGTCACGTTCATTCTGGTCGGCATCCTCGGCTTCGTGATCGGGCGGAGCTTCTGATGGCTCATCCCGACAGCATTCGCGCCTTCGGGCGCTTCGAGGCTGGCCGGGCGGCTGGCCTCTCCAGCTCGATGCCGCCGGTGGACTGGTTCGCCGGCCGGCTCAAGCGCCGGGCCGCCGAGCGTGCCAAGCGGCTGGCCGAGGTACGGGCCGCGCGTGGGGCGGTCTCATCGGCTGCGGTCGATGCAGCCTGCGAGGCCATTCGCGACAGCATCGGGCAGGCTGCCGACGAGGCCCGCGCCGGCGGTGAGCGCGCGGATATCGTCCGCTGGAACGCTGTGGCGAAGCGGGGCCGGTAGTGAACGCCGCTGTGGCCCTGGCTCCGATCGGGCACAATCAGCCGCCTGAACCGATGCCCTTCGAGCTCTCCCGCGACGAGATCGAGGGCCTGTTCAGCGAGGCACAGCACTGGCTCGACGCCGGCGGGATCAAGACCGCTGGCGACGCCGAGGGCGTGTCGAAACTCCTCGACCTGCTCCGCAAGGCAATCAAGCGGGCGGACGAGCGCCGCATCGCCGAGGCCAAGCCGCACGATGATGCCAAGGCTGAGATCCAGGCGCGCTACGGCGCGCTGATCCAGGACAACAAATCTGGGAAGGGCAAGGCGGTGCTCGCCGTCGAGGTCTGCAAGGCGGCTCTCACGCCCTGGCTGGAGCGTCAGGAGGCCAAGAAGCAGGCCGCCGCTGAGGCGGCGCGGCGCGAGGCCGACGTGCGAGCCCGGGAGGCGGCGCTGGCGCTGCAGCTCAGCAAGCCGTCCGACCTTCAGGAGCGCGAGCACGCCGAAGATCTCGCGCAGGAGGCGCGCCGCGCTGAGGCGGCGGCCGGCCGGGCGGAAAAGGATCGGGCCACCGCTCGGGGAGGCGCACGGGCCGTCACCCTGCGCACGAGCTACCGGGCCGAGATCACCGACGAGACCGCATTCGCGCGCTGGGCGTGGGCGAACTGCCGCGCCGACATCTCGGCAGCTCTGGCGAGCATCGCCGCCCAGCAGGTCGCCGCCGGCACCCGCGCCATTCCGGGCATCACCATTCACGAAGAGCGGAAGGCAGTCTGATGAGCGCCGAGTCCAACAGGCAGATTGCCGAGATCCTGCAGACCTACGGCGAGCCGCTGGCCGGCAACGTTTGGCGCGTGCAGGGCACGGCGGTCATCTACCACAAGACGCTCGAGCGGATCGCCGCGCAGGCGCATATCGCGTTTGGGCCGCCCGAGGTCCTGCGCGCCGAGCGCGACGAGGCGGTGATCCTCGTCACCGGTGAAGCGAAACTGGCGAACGATGCCGGCGTGCGCCGGGAATGGTCGATCGGCGAGGCGCTGATCGGCGTGA
>JAEWKL010000434.1 GCA_023386115.1 Pseudomonadota bacterium | reverse complement strand
GCTGGACCCGGCGCCTGCGCGGCGGCCGCCAGAGCGCGAGCTTCGCGGTCATCAGCGGCGGCGAGAGCCGCCATTACCGGCGCCGCCGCCACCGCTGAGCGGCCGGGGCCGCCCTCGCCGGCCCATGGGCGATCTCGTCGTGGGCCATGGCCGTCGCGTCGTCCTTGAGACGGTGATCGCCTCGGCACCGGCCGACACGACCACCGGACCGATGGTCAGGGCCGGACCGCGGTGACCTCGATCTCGACGAGGTAGCCGGGATTGGCCAGGCCCGCGACCTGGAAGACCGAGCGCGACGGCAGGTTCGGCTGCGCCGCCGTGCCGAAATGCTCGCGATAGGCCGCCATGAAGCCGGCGAAATCCATCCTGCCCTCCCTACCTGGATCGCCGACCAGGAAGACCTGCATCTTCACGACGTCGGCCATGGTCAGGTTGAGGCGCTTGAGCGTCGCCTCGATCGCCTTGAGCACCGAGGCGGATTGCGCCCGGGTGTCGCCATAGGCCGCGACCGTGTTCTTCGGCGCCGCCGCGTCGATGACCGGCGGCACCGCCCCGCTGACATAGACCGTCGTCCTGCCGGCCGGTACCTCGACGGCGTGGGCGATCGGGAAGTCCGAGTTCGGGATCTTGTGGCGCACCACCTCCTGCGCCCAGACGCCCGTGGCACCGATGGCGAGCAGCAGGCCCGCTGCGATCGTCGAAGACTTCATGCTCTCTCCCTTCGCGACACTCTTGCACGTCACGGGCGCGCCGCCGCCACGTCCGCCGGCGTGACGGCGTCCGCATAGGCATTGCCGAAATGCGTGCGCACGTAATTGACGACGTCCGCCACCTGGGCGTCGGTCATCATCCGCCCGACCGGCGGCATGCCGCGCAGGCCGCGCACCAGCACCAGGACGGGCAGGCCCGCCGCCTCGAGGTTTCCGTCCCCGGCCAGCGCCGGGTAATGCGCCGCCCCCACCGCGCCGCGGCCGTCGCGCATGTGGCAGGCGGCGCAGACGGAGGCATAGAGCGCCTCGCCGCCCTGCTCGCTGAAGGAGGTGCCCCGGCTGAACGCCGCCTCCGGGGCCGGCTGCGCCGCGGCGGGGCCGGCAAGGAGACAGGCCGCGAGGACGGTCCGCGTGATGGTCCGCATCGGATGATCCTGGCTGAGCATCATTCTGCCGCCCGCGGCCGGTGCCGACGTGGTCACCGGTTCGGCGCCGGAGCGATGCAAAACAAGAAACTCGGCAGAGTTGCATCATGCAACGCCACGGAGGGGAGCGATCAGGCGGCGAGGACGCGGCGGTGCAGCCGCGTGATCGCATCGAGGGCGGAGAGGATCGCGCCCTCCTGCCAGGCCGGGATGTATGAGGCGTGCTCGCCCGCCAGCACGATCCGGCCGTCGATCCGGCACAGGTTGTCGTAGTGCTGGTGGCGCGCGGCCTCGGTCCAGTCGCCAGCGCAGCCGAGGGTGAACGGCACCCGGTGCCAGGCGACCGAGATGCCGGTCTCGAACTCGTCCCGATATTGCGGGTGGATCCGGGCGCCGAACTCGACCGCGAGCCGCACCCGCTCCTCCGGCGCCAGGGCCGTGAATTCATAGGAATTCGGCCCGTTCCAGGTATAGCCGCCGAGCAGCACGCCCTTGCCGCCGAGGTTGTAGCCGGTGCTCGGATAGGAGATCTGCCGGATCGGCAGGTCGGTGTAGCTGATCCCGCCATAGATCGCCTCGTCCTCCTCCCAGAACCGGCGGCGGAACTGCAGCCCGACCTTGACCGAGGAGGCGTAGGGCACGGCGTCGATCGCCGCCTTCATCGGCGCCCCGACCTGCAGCGGCAGCTGGCTCAGCACCGTGAGCGGCAGGGTGCAGACGCACCAATCGGCGCTGGCCTGCCGCACGGCGCCGTCCTGCTCGTAGGTCGCCGTGACGTGGCGGCCGTCCTGGGCGATCTGCGTGACCCGGGCGCCGTAGCGGATCAGCCCCGGCAGCCGCCCCGCGAAGGCCTGGCCGATCCGGTCCATGCCGCCGACCGGCTGGAACATCGTGGTCTGGAACTCGTAGAGCGCGAAATTCTGCAGGCCGCGCCACAGGCGCGACTGCAGGATGTCGCCCAAGCCGATCGGCTCGCCCGGCACCGGCGCGGCGCCGAGGCCCCCGCCCGCATCCTTGGCGAAGCCGCGGAACTCGGACACCCGCTCGCCCGCCCGGTAGGCGAGATCCTTGTCGAGCGCGCCCCAGGAGCGCAGGGCCTCGAGCAGGACCTCGCGATCCTCCTTGGTCACCGCTGCGTCGAGGGCGCCCTGCCGGGTCGCCTTGGCGAGCAGCTCCGCGGTCGCGCCCTGGAAGTCAGTCTTGATCTCACGGATGCGCTGCGGCTTGCCGCCGAATGCCCCCGCGGCGTGCAAGTAGGCGTTGTGGTTGAGCTGCACGAAGGGCTCGAGCGGCACGCCGAGGCGCCGGCAGTAATCGAGCACGGCGTGGTGGTGGTAGGGAATGCGCCAGGGCCCGGGATTGAGGTACAGGCCGGCATCGAAGCGGCAGGTCTGCGTCGCGCCGCCGAGTTCCGTGTACGTATCGCCGCCGCGCAGGGTCCAGTTGCGCCCGCCGGGCCGCTGGTTGAACTCCAGCACCTCGACCGAGTAGCCGGCATCGCGCAGCTCCAGGGCGGCGGTCATCCCGGCAAGGCCCGCACCGAGCACCAGCACCGACGCGCCCTTCGGCGCGCCCTCGAGCTTCACCGGCCCCTTGTAGCCGGATTCGGCGGCGAGCCCGAGGCTCGTCATCGCCTGGTACGCCGCCGTGCTGCCGGCGGCGCCGCCGATCAGGCGGAGCAGATCCCTGCGGCTCGTGGTGGCGGCCCCCTCGCTCATCTCCGTCTCCCTGCCTCGTCGTCCTGGCGGCGCAGCGTCGGCCGCCTCCCTCAGGTCAGCAAGGGCCGGGCCAGCGGGCCGCGCGGGGCCGCGCCTCGGCCCGAGGCGGAAAACCCTGCCTGCCGAAAGGGCAGATGCCGCCCTGTTCGGCGGTCCGGCGGACGCGCCGACGGAGACTACCCGACATTGAGCCGCCGGCCCCGGTTCCAGGCCAGGAACGGCACGCCGGAGAGCAGGGCGCGCAGGGCCGCGTCGGTCTGGAAGCAGCCATTGACCGAGACCCGCGGCAAGGCGTGCAGGTGCGCGGCATGCTCCGGAAAGAGGTGGCCGGGCCGGGTCGTCACGGCGGTGCGGTAGCCGGCCTCGCGGGCGAGCGCGAATTCCCGCAGTCCTGCCGAGCCCGGATCGCCGACCGGATAGGACAAATGCTCCGGCACCCGGCCGAGCAGGTCGCCGAGGCGCGCTCGTCCCTCCACGATCTCCCGGCGGGCGATGGCGTCGTCGTGCTTGGCGAGCATCGGGTGGGACAGCGTGTGGGCGGCGAGCGTCACCGCCTCGTCCCGGGCCAGGTCGCGCAGCTCGCCCGCCGACAGGCACAGCTCGCCGGCAATGCGGCCTGCATCGATGCCCGCCTCCCCGCATAGCCGCAGCGTCGCGGCGCGCAAGACCTCCTCCGGCCCGGCCCGCAGGGCGCGGTAGGCCTCTGCGAAGGCGGCGGATTTCTGCGCGTCGTCGCCTGCCGGACAATCGAGTCCGACCTCCGGCAGCCGCACCCGGTCGAGGATCCGGATCGCCCGTTCGAGCTCGATCCACCACAGCCGGCCGGTCCCGGTGGCGTAGTCGTGGGTGACGTAGAGCGTCCAGGGCGCGCCGTGGCGGCGCAGGATCGGGGCCGCATGTTCCAGGTTGTCGCGATAGCCGTCGTCGAAGGTCAGCACCGCGAAGGGGTCTCCCGACCCGGCGAGCCGGCGCGGCAGGTCGGACAGGGGGATGATGGTAAAGCCCCGCGTCCGCAGGGCCGTCAGGGTGCGGTCGAGGAAGGACGGGGTGATCGCCAGGAGCCGGTTCGGCGCGAAGGCGCCCGGCGGCGCCTCGTCCGGTCGGACGTGGTGGAAGGTCAGGATCACGCCGCGGCCGCGGGCGGCGGGGGCGAGCCAGCGGTCGGCTCCGGTCGCCGCGATGGTGGCGAAGCCGGCATGGAACAGGCGATGGCGGGCTTGCGCGGAGAGCATGACGCAGGATGGCGGCGATCGGCCAAAGCTTCGTTACGGCGTTTGCGGATTCTGCACGCTTCCCCGGTAGGTCATTCACGGGACGGGTGAGGGGGAGCGATGGGCGGCACGATGCAACTCGCGGCGGAGGCCGTCGCCGCCGGCCGCGCCCCGTTCCCCGCCCTGGTGCCCGAGATTTTTTCCGGTCTCCCGGCGGCCGAGGCATCCTGGCGCGCCCTTGAGGCTGCGCCCGGCGCGGTGATGACGCCCTATCAGCGCTTCGACTGGGTCGCGGCCTGCGCCCGCACCCTGCCGGCGGGTGCCCGAACTTGCCCGGTGCTGCTGCGCGACGCCGCCGGGCGGTCCCTGGCGCTGCTCCCGCTCTTCCTGCACCGCGAGGCCGGCATCCGCGTGGCCCGGGTGATCGGCGGCCGGCATGCGAATTTCCATATGCCGCTCTTCGCCGGGCCGGAGGCGATGGCCCTGCCGGCCGAGGCCTATGCCCGGGCCCTCCTGCAGGCCGGCGCCCGGGCCGGGATCGACGTGATCCACCTGCCGGACCAGCCCCGGCTGTGGAACGGCGTGCCGAACCCGCTGGCGCGGGGCTCCGCCTCGCCGAGCGACGCCTACGGCTTGGCGCTGGATTCCGATCCCGACGCCGTGCTGAAGCGCGTCTTGAGCGGCGATGCGCGGCGCAAGCTGCGCCAGAAGGAGAAGTGGCTGGTCGCGGCGCACGGTCCGGTGACGCACCGGGTCGCGGCGGACGACAGGGAGGGCGAAGAGATTCTCTCGGCCTATCTCGCCCAGAAGGCGGTGCGCTTCGCGCAAAGCGGCATCCGCGATCCCTTCGCCGATCCGGCGGCGCGCGACTTCCTGAAAGCCGCGCACCGGGCCGGCGTCCTGGAGCTGCACGCCCTGCGGACCGAGGGGGGGCGCATCCTCGCCACCTTCGCCGGCGCCGTCGACGCGGCGCGTTTCAGCGGCATGCTGACCTCGTTCGACCCCGATCCTTCGCTCGCCCGCTTCAGTCCCGGCGACCTGCTACTCCAGGCTCTGATCCGCGACCAGGCCTTGCGCGGCCGCAAGGCCCTCGATCTCGGCGTCGGCGAGGCGCGCTACAAGGCGAGCGTCTGCGACGAGACGATCGCCCTCGTCGATGCGGTGATCCCGGTGAGCCTACGCGGCCGGGCCCATG
>JAEWKL010000928.1 GCA_023386115.1 Pseudomonadota bacterium | reverse complement strand
GGGCGGGCCCGGTCCAGCGGGCCCGGTCGTGCTTAGACGCGGCGGGACAGCCAGGCCTCGATCTCGGCGATCATCGCCTCGCGGGCACCCTCGTGGGTGACCGCCTCGATCGCCTCGCCGAGGAAAGCCTGGACCAGCAGGCTCTCCGCCTGGGCGCGCGGCAGGCCGCGGGCCATCAGGTAGAACAGCAGGTCGTCGTCCGGCGCGCCGCAGGTGGCGCCGTGGCCGCAGGCCACGTCGTCGGCGAAGATCTCCAGCTCCGGCTTGTTCATCATCTGCCCCTCGTCGGTGAGGAGGAGGCAGTCGGACTTCATCTTGCCGTCGGTCTTCTGCGCGACCTGGCGGACGATGATCTTGCCCTGGAACACGCCGGTGGCGTCGCCGTCGATCACCGTCTTGAACTGCTCGCGGCTGATGCCGCCCAAGGCCGCGTGGTCGGCCAGCAGCGTCGAGTCGGCGAGCTGGCCGTCGCGGATCATCGCGGCGCCGTTGACGGTGGCGGTCGCGTCGTCGCCTGCAAAGTGCAGGTAGAGCTGGTGGCGCGACAGCACCGCCCCGGTCACCACGTTGACGGTCTCGATATGCGAGCCGGCGCCGAGGCGGGCCGAGACGGTCGAGAGCGCGATGGCCGCGTCGCCTTCCAGGTTGAGGCGGCTGTGCAGCACGCGGGCGCGGTCGCCGACCACGACGTCGAGGACGTCGTTGGGCTGGTAGGCGATCCCGTCCGGGCCCTCGTGGCTCTCGAGCAGCGTGACCTCGGAATCCGCGCCGGCGACGACCAGCACGCGGGTCGCGGTCGAGAACGGTGCGGAGCCGGTGCCGACGAAGCGCAGGTGCAGGGCCCGCTCGATCTTGGCGCCCTCAGCAACCCGGATCACCGCCCCGTCCGCCATGAAGGCGGCGTTGAGCTGGTAGATCGGATTCTCGCGGGTCTGCTCGACCGGCGCGAGATGGTCGAGGAGCGGGTGCCCCTCGGCCATCGCCTTCGCGAAGGGCACCACCTCCAGGCCGTCCGGCAGGCCGGCGAGGTCGGAGAGCGCCGCGACCAGGTGGCCGTTGACGAAGGTCAGGCGCGCCGCCTCGATCCCGGCGAAGCCCCGGGCCGTCTTGACGGCGTTGCGGGCGATCTCAGGCTCGGGCGCGTCGGCCGGCGGCGCCGCCTCGCGAACGGCGGCCCGCAGGTCGGTGTACTTGAACGCCTCGACGCGGCGATGCGGCAGGCCCGCCGCCTCGAAATAGCGAAACGCTTCCTCGCGGGCGATCGCCGCCCCCGGGAGCTTGAGCCGCTGGACCTCGAACAGCTTCGAGAGCCCGGTCTCGGCGGCGGTGCGGAGAGTCGTGACGTCGGCCATGGTCACGCGGCCTCGCTCGCCCGGTACTCGGCGTAGCCCGAAGCCTCGAGTTCGAGCGCGAGCTCCTTGCCGCCGGACTTCACCACCCGGCCCTGCGCCATCACGTGCACGGTGTCGGGCACGATGTGGTTGAGCAGGCGCTGGTAGTGGGTGATGACCAGGAAGCTGCGATCTTTAGCGCGTAGGGCGTTCACGCCCTCCGAGACGATGCGGAGCGCGTCGATGTCGAGGCCGGAATCGGTCTCGTCGAGGACGCAGAAGCGCGGCGACAGGAGCGCCATCTGCAGGATCTCCATGCGCTTCTTCTCGCCGCCGGAGAACCCGACATTGAGGGCGCGCTTGAGCATCTCGCGGTTGATCTCGAGCTTGTCGGCGGCCGCGAAGACCTGGCGCATGAAGTCGGGGGTGGTCAGCTCCTCCTCGCCGCGGGTCTTGCGCTGGGCGTTCATCGCCGCCTTGAGGAAGGTCATCGTGCCGACGCCTGGGATCTCCAGCGGGTACTGGAAGGCCAGGAAGATGCCGGCGGCGGCGCGGGCATCGGCCTCCATCTCCAGGATGTTCTCGCCGTCGAGCAGGATCTCGCCGTCGAGGACCTCGTAATCCTCCTTTCCGGCGATGACGTAGGACAGGGTCGACTTGCCGGAGCCGTTCGGGCCCATGATGGCGGCGACCTCGCCGTCGTTGACGGTCAGGCTGAGGCCGTTGAGGATGCGCTTGTCCTCGATGTTGACGACCAGGTTCTTGATTTCGAGCATGGTAAAGCAGTCCTGACGGGAGCGGCCGACCGGGCGGCACAGCATCCGTTGCAATGAATTCAGGCAGGACAGGCTTCCGGCGGCGAGCCGGAAGCCTGGAGGCGATCAGCCCACCGAGCCTTCCAGGCTGATGGAGATCAGCTTCTGGGCCTCGACGGCGAACTCCATCGGCAGCTGCTGCAGCACGTCGCGGACGAAGCCGTTGACGATCAGCGCGGTCGCCTCCTCCTCGGAGAGGCCGCGCTGCTGGCAGTAGAACTTCTGGTCCTCGGAGATCTTCGAGGTGGTGGCCTCGTGCTCGAACACCGCCGAGGCGTTCTTCGACTCGATGTAGGGCACGGTATGCGCCCCGCACTGATCGCCGATCAGCAGCGAGTCGCAATTGGTGAAGTTGCGCGCGCCCTTCGCCTTCTTGTGCGCCGAGACGAGACCGCGATAGGTGTTCTGCGACCGGCCGGCCGAGATACCCTTCGAGATGATCCGGCTCGTCGTGTTCTTGCCGAGATGGATCATCTTGGTCCCGGAATCGACCTGCTGCATGCCGTTCGACACCGCGATCGAGTAGAACTCACCCCGGGAGTTGTCGCCGCGCAGGATGCAGGACGGGTACTTCCAGGTGATCGCCGAGCCGGTCTCGACCTGCGTCCACGAGATCTTCGAGTTCGCGCCGCGGCAATCGCCGCGCTTGGTCACGAAGTTGTAGATGCCGCCGCGACCTTCCGAGTCGCCCGGGTACCAGTTCTGCACCGTCGAGTACTTGATCTCGGCGTCGTCGAGGGCGACGAGCTCGACCACCGCGGCGTGGAGCTGGTTGTCGTCGCGCCGCGGGGCGGTGCAGCCCTCGAGATACGAGACGTAGGAGCCCTTGTCGGCGATGATCAGCGTGCGCTCGAACTGGCCGGTGTCACGCTCGTTGATGCGGAAATAGGTCGACAGCTCCATCGGGCAGCGCACGCCCGGCGGGATGTAGACGAACGAGCCGTCGGAGAAGACCGCCGAGTTCAGCGTCGCGAAGAAGTTGTCGGTCACCGGCACGACCGAGCCGAGGTACTTCCGCACCAGCTCGGGATGCTCGCGCAACGCCTCCGAGATCGGCATGAAGATGACGCCGGCCTTGGCCAGCTCGGCCTTGAAGGTGGTGGCGACCGAGACCGAATCGAACACTGCATCGACCGCGACCCGGCGCTCGGGGGCGATGCCCTCCAGCACCTCGACCTCGCGCAGCGGGATGCCGAGCTTCTCGTAGGTCTTCAGGATCTCGGGGTCGATCTCGTCGAGCGACAGCGCCGCCTTGCGCTTCGGCGCGGCGTAATAGTACAGCTCGTCGTACTTGATCTTGTCGTACTCGACCCGCGCCCAGTTCGGCTCCTGCATGGTGAGCCAGCGGCGATAGGCGTCGAGGCGCCATTCGAGCATCCACTCCGGCTCGTCCTTCTTGGCCGAGATGAAGCGGATCACGTCCTCGGAGAGGCCCTTCTCGGACTTCTCCATCTCGATCGTGGTCTCGAACCCGTACTTGTACTGATCGACATCGATGGCGCGGACGCGATCGACCGTCTCCTGCACTGCAGGCATACCCGTCTCCTACCGCTGACGGCTTCAAGGGCCGCGAGGTGATGACACGGCCGGGGTGGGCAGCACGCTCATGCGGCCCGTTCCCGGCGCTTATATAGGGACGAAACCAGCCGATCGAAGGCCGCGAGGAACCTTTCCCCGTCCTCTTGCCGGCTGTTCCACCCCAAACTGACGCGCAGAGCCCCCGCGGACAGGGTGGGATCGACTCCCATCGCCGCGAGCACGCCGGAGCGCGACACCTTGCCCGAGGCGCAGGCCGCCCCAGACGAGACCGCCACCCCGTCTAGGTCGAGGGCGATCAGGGCCGTCTCGGCCCTGAGCCCCGGCACCGCGAAGCACGAGGTGTTGGGCAGGCGCTCGGCCTCCGTCCCGAAGACGACCGCGTCCGGCGCGCGGGCCCGCACGCCCGCCTCGATCGCGTCGCGCAGGCCTGCGAGGCGGACGGCCTCCGCCGGCATGGCCGCCAGCGCCAGCTCCGCCGCGACACCGAACCCGATGATGCCAGGCACGTTCTGGGTCCCGGCCCGCAGGCGCGCCTCCTGCCCGCCACCGCGGAGGAAGGCAGGCTCCAAGGTGGCGCCTTCGCCGAGCACGACCGCGCCGACGCCCTTCGGCGCGCCGAGCTTGTGGCCCGACAGGGTCAGGGCGTCGGCGCTGAATATATTGCGCGCAACCGATATCCGTCCAGCGGCCTGGACCGCGTCGCTGTGGAGCAGGGCGCCGTGCTGGCATGTCAGCGCCGCAACCCTTGCCATCGACTGGACGACGCCGGTCTCGTTGTTGGCGGCCTGGGCCGACACCAGGGGAGTGACGCCCTCCCCGGCGAGCACCGAGAGACGCGCCTCCAGCACGTCGTGGCGCAAGAGCCCATCGGCATCGACCGGGAGGATCTCGGTGTCGTCTGGTGTGAAACGATGCCCCTGGAGGCAGCAGGGATGCTCGGTCGCACCGATGAGCAAGCGGGTCGGCGCCGGAAGGCTGCGCCGGCGAAGGGAACCCGACAGGACCGCGTTCGCCGCCTCGGTGCCGCCGCTGGTGAACACCACCTGCGACGGCGTCGCCCCGACGAGCGCCGCGACCTTGGCCCGTGCCGCCTCGATGGCCGAGCGGGCGGCTCTCCCCTCGCGGTGGACCGAGGACGGGTTGCCGGGCAGTTCGACGAGCGCGCGCGCGACCGCCTCCGCCACCTCGGGCCGCACGGGCGAGGTCGCGTTATGGTCGAGATAGGCGCGCGCGCGCTCCATGCGCTGAATTCCTTTGCCTTTCCCCCCGGGGACCGTGCTAAGGCCCGCCCCGGACACACGTAATCAAAAGGTGCGTTTCAACCGCGCGAGGCGCGGGACTGCGGCACCCGCTTGTTTAGAACGATTCTAATCATTTAGAACCGTTCTAAGGGTGCTTTTATGGGAGACGGACCCCGAGTCAAGCTGCGGGCCCGGGCTCCCGGTCCGGTTCCGCGCGGCGCTCACGCACCCTTGAAGCTTGAGAAGAGGTCGTTCATGCCCGAGGTCATCTTCGCCGGTCCCGCCGGTCGGCTGGAGGGGCGCTACCAGGCGCCGAAGCAGAAGGGCGCCCCGATCGCCATCGTGCTGCATCCGCACCCGCAATTCGGCGGCACGATGAACAACCAGATCGTCTACAACCTGTTCTACACGTTCGCGAATCGCGGGTTCGCGGCCCTGCGCTTCAACTTCCGCGGCGTCGGGCGCAGCCAGGGTGCGTTCGACCACGGCGTCGGCGAATTGTCGGATGCCGCCGCCGCCCTCGACTGGGTGCAGGCGGTCAACCCGGAGGCCCGGGCCTGCTGGATCGCCGGCGTGTCGTTCGGCTCCTGGATCGGCATGCAGCTGCTGATGCGCCGCCCAGAGATCGAGGGTTTCATCTCGATCGCCGCGATGGCCAACCGCTTCGACTTCAGCTTCCTGGCCCCCTGCCCGTCCTCGGGCCTATTCGTGCACGGCTCCGAGGACCGTGTGGCGCCGGCCCGCGAGGTGATGCCGGTGATCGAGAAGGTGAAGACCCAGAAGGGCGTCATCATCGAGCACCAGATCGTCGAGGGCGCCAACCACTTCTTCGACGGCAAGGTCGACGAGCTCACCCAGACGGTGGACACCTATCTCGACAAGCGGCTCGGCAAGCGGGACGAGGCGGCCTGAGGGACGCTGGATCGTCAATCCGCGACGGATCGTCCATTCTCCGCGTTATTCCGGGGCCGCGAAGCGGAGCCCGGAATGACGCGGGAAGGTTGATATCGGTCGAGCAGACCCGGATCGATCGCCGCCTCAATCCGGCACCGTGATCCCCGTGAGGTCCGCCTTCGGCTCCGGGTAACGCGGATCCATCGCCTCCAGCGTGCCGGCGATCAGCCGGGCGACCGCGAGGTTGCGGAACCACTTGCGGTTCGCCGGCACCACGTGCCACGGCGCGAGCCGGGTGCCGCAGAGCGTCAGCGCGTCCTGGAACGCCGCCTGGTAGGCGTCCCAGGCCTGCCGCTCGACGAGGTCGGCGGGGTCGAACTTCCAGTTCTTGGTCGGATCGGCGAGCCGGCTCTCCAGCCGCTCCTTCTGCTCCGCCTTCGAGATGTGCAGGAAGATCTTGAGCACCGTCGTGCCCGAGAGGGTGAGCAGGCGCTCGAAATCGTTGATGAGGTCGTAGCGCGGCCGCCACATCGTCTCGGGCACCAGCCCCTTCACCCGGACGATCAGCACGTCCTCGTAATGGCTGCGGTTGAACACCCCGATCATTCCGCGGGCCGGCACCTCGTGGTGGTAGCGCCACAGGAAGTCGTGGTCGAGCTCCTCCGGGCTCGGGGTCTTGAACGACGAGACCCGGCATCCTTGCGGATTGACGCCCTCGAAGACGTGGCGGATCGTGCCGTCCTTGCCGCCGGTATCGATCGCTTGCAGCACCACCAGCAGGCTGCGCTTGCGCTCGGCGTAGAGCCGCTCCTGGAGCGCCTGGATGCGGGCGCGCACCGTCAGCAGCTCCGCCTCGGCGGCCGCCTTGCCGTCCGAGGAGCCCGGCGCGTCCGG
Source organism: Pseudomonadota bacterium (assembly GCA_023386115.1). Classification (GTDB taxonomy): domain Bacteria; phylum Pseudomonadota; class Alphaproteobacteria; order Rhizobiales; family Beijerinckiaceae; genus Methylobacterium. The sequence continues at coordinate 1,121 of JAEWKL010000928.1, read as the reverse complement.
GTCGATCTCGGCGAGCCGGCACGGCGCCTCGGGCCGGCACTGCACGACCCCGGGGGGCGGCACTGGGATGGTCGCGCCGTGCTCGGCGAGGAAGCCCAGGCTCGCCGCGGCCAGCGATCCGGCCTCGCTCGCCCAGGCGGCGGAGGACGGGCGCGGATGGCCGGGCTGCGAAACCGGCTTGTCTTTCGAGTTCTTCTTCGACATCGGGAGGCTGACGGCTCCGGCGGGGACAGCGGCGTGCGACGAATCGTAGACGGGATAACGGCGGCCAAGCGGGGCCGTTCCGAGAGGATGGCCGAGAGGACCCGCCGGTGAGCCGCGCGCCGCTCTACTTCGTGCGCCACGGCGAGACGGACTGGAACGCCGAGGGCCGCCTTCAGGGTCAGCGCGACACGCCGCTCAACCGCAAGGGCGTGGCCCAGGCCGCGGAGGCCGGCGAACGCCTGGCGCGCCTCCTCGGCGACGACGTCGGCGCCCTTCCCTTCATCGCGAGCCCGATGGAGCGCACCCGCCACACGATGGAGGGCCTGCGCGCGGCGCTCGGCCTCGATCCCTCCGATTACACGATCGACCCGCGCCTGCGCGAGATCGGCTTCGGCGCCTGGGAAGGCCTGACCTGGAAGGACGTCCGGCGGACCGATCCCGCCCGGTCCCAGGCCCGCGACCGCGACCGCTGGGGCTTCTGCCCGCCCGGCGAGGGGGCGGAGAGCTACGCCATGGTGGCCGAGCGGGTGCGCCCGGTCCTCGATGCCCTCGACCGGCCGACGATCATCGTGGCGCATGGCGGCGTCGCCCGGGCCGTCATGGTGACGCTGGGAACGGCATCGGCCGAGGAGGCGCCCCATCTCGAGATCCTCCAGGGCCGGATCCTGGTCTTCGAAGGCGGCGGACGGCGCTGGGCCTGACGCCGCGTTTTGTACCCGACCGTGCCTTGAACCGGCCCCGGTTCTCGTCCACCTCCCGCCTGCCCGAAATCGGGACGAACGCTGCACGAGAGCCCGGATTCGGGCCCATGCCTCAAGGTCAACGGCCCGCCCGGGCCAGCGGAGTCGCTTGATGAACCACACCGCCGGGACCGTCCGCACGCCCAGCCCCGGGACGGGCCAGCCGGCCGTCCCGCC
>JAEWKL010000914.1 GCA_023386115.1 Pseudomonadota bacterium | reverse complement strand
CCACAGCGGGGCGTCGACCGCGAGGCTGCGCCCCGCGGTCAGCGGCACGCCGGCGCCGCCGCGCGGGCCGGCCTCCTCCGGGATGCTCTCGTCGATGCGAAAGAAGATGTAGGAGGCGTTGCGGCGGATCAGGTCGCGGGCGATGTCCGGATGGGCGCGCAGCCAGCCGGTCCAGCGGGCGAGCGTCAGGCCTTCGAGCGGCAGGTGGCCGCGGGTGACGATCATGCGGGCGACCGAGGTGTAGGGCCGGCCGTTGCGGCCGTCATAGGCGAGGCGCACCGAGCGACCATCGGGCAGGCGCACCCGGCCGGAGCCCTGGACTTGCAGCACCAGGAGGTCGACGGCGTCGCGCAGCCAGAGCAGCGGGCGGGCGCGGGCGCCGAGCGCCCCGTCCTCGATCGCCGCCCGATCCGGATAGGGCAGGAAGGCGTCGCCGTCGCGGCGTGCGGCGCGAAACAAGGGGTCGAGGCCGGGCCGGGTCTCGCCGGGCTCCAGCGAGACGAGGTCGTCAGGCCGGGCCAGGGCGGGCACGGCAAAGTCCGGCGTCGGCACCGGCGAGCCGGCAAGCTCGGGCTCGAAATAGCCGGTGAGGAAACCGGCATCGCGCTCCGAGAGGGCGTCGCGGTTCGGCCGCAGGACGCGGTAGGCAGAGAAGTTCTGCTCGAAGAAGGCCCGGGCTCCCTCCGGCGGCACGTCGGCCGCGGCGGCGCAGGGCCCGGCGAGATCCTGGCTCGGCGCGCCCGGCGCCGCCTCTGCGAGGACCGGGCCGGCCCGCGCGACGCAGGTCGCCCGGAAGGCTGCGAGGGCCGCCGCGAGATCGTCGCCGGAGAAGCCGGGCAGGGTACCGAGGGGGACAGGCTCGAGCACCGCCTCGCCGACCCGCAACGGGGTCGCATTCACTCCACCACCGCAGGCGAGCAAGGCGGCAAGGAGCAGTCCGGCGGGAACGCGTCCGATGACAGGATGGGCAGCGAAATTGAGGCCGAGGGCCGGTGGCATGGGCTGGTCGGGCTCCGGCCCCGGGAAAGCTGTTCAAGGGTCGCGCCGCACAAGACAGCACAGGGTTCCGGCAGCGGATGACCGTAACGACGGATGATTGTCGCCGAGGGCCGGCGGCCGATCAAGCCGCCGGCACGGCACCCTCAGTGCCCGGCTTCCGTGGCCACGAGCTGCCAGTTCGGGTCGCGGCTGCCGAGGGTGCGGGCGAAGGTCCAAACGTCGGTTACGTCGACGACCTTCTCAGGGCTGCCGTCGATCACCTGACCCTGCGGGCCGCGGGTGGCGGTGATCAGCTTCGAGAGATAGCGCACGGTGACCTGCGCCACGCGGTTGCGCACGTCGACCCCGACGATCTCGGCCCGGTCGATCGACACGAAGGTGGTCTCGACAGTCTGTCCGGCGCGCTCGCGGCCCTGGATCGCCCGCTCGAACCCGTCCGCAACCTCGCGCGAGAGCAGGGTCTTGAGCGTCTTGCGATCACCCTTGGCGAAGGCCGTCACGATCGTCTCGTAGGCGACCTTGGCGCCGTCGGTGAAGGAGCGGGGGTCGAAGCTCGGCTCCTGCTGGAGGATCAGGTCGAGGCCGCGAGCGGCGGGCGAGTTCGGCTCGACCACGCCTTTCCAGTTCCGCGGCACCGCAGTCGCGACCGGCGCGGCGGCGCCGCGCTCGGGGCCCGCGCCCGGTAGCCGCACGACGTTGTCGCCGTCGCGGGGAGCGGCGGGCGGCTCCTCGCGCCGGGCCAGGGGGTTGAAGGGCGGCCGCTCATTGCCGGTCTTCTGCCCGAGGACCGAGCGCAGCTTCCAGATCACGAAGACCGCAAGCCCGAGGAAGATGAGGGTCGTAAGGTCGAGGGAATCCTGCATCATCGATCCGTTCATCGATCCGTTCTTGGCGGCTTCCTTGGCGGCTTCACGCGGAGCATCCCTGACCGTCCCGGCACAGCTTGCGACATCTCCGGCGCGTCGACGGCTTTGGCACCGGGACCGGAGCAAGGCAAGCGTCCGGCCGGCACCGCACCGCGGGCCCTTCGAGGGATATGGGGACGGGGCATCGCGGTATCCAGGCGCCTGCCCGCGACGACGCGCGGATCGGGTACTTGTGAATCCCTGCCGCATGTCGGAGGGACGCCGGCCTGCCGCTGCGGTGGGAAGACGGAAGGCAGTGACGCGGAGGAGATGATCGGCGCCTCTGCTTGTTCGCGGCCTACGGGCATGATAGCGGCAACGCCGCCGTCGCGCGCGCCGTTTTTCGCGCCAGCGCGTCGGCTCGTCGTTTACGTCCAGCCCTCGAAGGAACCCTCCGCCATGGCCGATTCCCCGGTCCCGAACGGCAACGGTGGCGCCGCGGCGCAGCCCGACGACTTCACCCCGACCCTCAACGCCCTGGCGCAATACGCCAAGGACCTCTCCTTCGAGAACCCGAACGCGCCGCGCTCGCTGCAGCCGCAGCAGCAGGGTCCGCAGATCAACATCCAGGTCAACGTCAACGCCCGGCAACTCGCCGAGGAGGATTTCGAGGTCGACCTGCGCCTCGAGGGTGACGCCAAGATCGGCACCGAGGTGCTGTTCGCCTTCGAGCTGACCTATGCGGGCATCTTCCGCCTGCGCAACATCCCGCAGGACCAGATGCATCCGGCCGTGATGATCGAGTGCCCGCGGCTGCTGTTCCCGTTCGCCCGCCAGATCATCGCCGACGCAGTGCGCAACGGCGGCTTCCCGCCGCTCTACATCGATCCGATCGACTTCGTCGGCCTCTACCGCCAGAAGGCCGCCGAGGCCCAGGCGCAGGGCGGCGTGGCGTAAGGCCGGTTCGCGCGGGCCGGGTCCGGCCCGCGCACCTTCAAAAAGTGTTTCACGGGAAACGCGGCCGTTCCTGCCATTCCCACTGGGCCGGCACCAGGGATGCCAACCGGCAGCCCGGCCATGGCGAGGCTGGACCGCCACAACCTCCGCCGCGTCCTCTGCACCCGGGTGGTGCCGACGCCGAGGAGCGTCCAGAGACGCTGGCAGGGCAGGGCGACGAGCCCGAACAGCACCACGAGCAGCCGCGTCGCGGCGAGCGGGCTGCCCTCGGATCGGCGGTCTCGATGGCGAGCGCGCCGGCGGCGATGACCCAGGGCCGTCACGTTGACCGGCGGAACAGGGCCGTCTGCAAGCCGCCGAGCGGGCGCCCGGATGTCTTCGTGGCGGGATCGTCGACCGGATCGGGATCGGAGTTCGCGATCGTCCAGGCGAGCCGCAGCGGGTAGGCTGCGCCGACCTCTTTCAGCAGTGCGCGGACATGAGGAGCGGTGAGGAGCGGCCGGCCGGTGGTGCCGAGGATAACCAGCATCACGGGGAAACCAGCGGCGATGCCGAGCCTATGCGGCACGGTGCGGGCGAAGCCGCGGATCGCGCCGGAGGCCACCACCATGATGTTGTTGGGGCCGGGCGTCATCGACATCGCGACTGCGAACGCGCCCGCCAAGAGACGTCAAATCCAGTCCACGATCACTCCGCGCCGCGTCGTCCTCACGCCATCGTCACCCTGATACAGAGTCCTTCGTTCGGCGCGTCGCGTCAGCTTTCTCCGGCCTGGCGATCTCTAGCTGTGCCGGCGGCCTTTCGGCATGACCGTGGCGGTCACACGCGCCGCTCCGGCAAACCCTGGGTCAGGTGACCGCAGGACGCGTCGGCCGTTCCCCCTGGACTCGCGCCCCCGGATCGGGCGATGGGGGCCCATGCGCGGCAATGCGCGAGCGGGCATGAGCGTGCCGCGTGCGAGAGGGAAGACGACGGGATGGCGTACTGGCTCTACAAGTCCGAGCCTTCGGTCTGGTCGTGGGACGACCAGGTCGCCGCCGGCGCGGCGGGAACGTACTGGAACGGGGTGCGCAACCACGTCGCCCGCAAGAATCTCGAAGCGATGCGGCTCGGCGAGCAGGGCTTCTTCTATCACTCGAACGAGGGCAAGGCGGTGGTCGGCGTCGTCGAGGTGATCCGCACCTATTATCCCGACCATACCGATGAGAGCGGCCGCTTCGGCATGGTCGACCTGAAGGCGGTCGCGGCGCTCCCTCATCCCGTCACCCTGGACGCGATCAAGGCCGAGCCGGCCTTGCGCGAGATGGTGCTCGTCAACAACTCGCGCCTGTCGGTGCAGCCGGTCAGCGAGGCGGAGTGGGCGCTGGTGCGCCGCATGGGAGGCCTCTGATCGATGAGGGCCAACGCGTGAGGCGCGTCCTCGCCGGGTTCCGGGCTGGATGCTGGCTCGTCCTCGCGTTGCTGGCGGAGCCGGCGAGCGCTCAGAGGTCGAAGGCGCCCGCCAAGCCCGCCGGGCCCGAGAAGGTCCTGACCTGCGGGGCCCTGTCCAACCTGCGCATCCTGATGGCGGAGACGGGGGGCAACCCCACCGCGATCAAGACGCGGCTGGCCGACCCGAAGGCCGACCATCTCGGCTGCACGCGGGTCGGCCGCGACCGGATCGAGGGCAATGCCGAGCGGGTGGTGATCGGCGGCATCGCCTATGACTGCCTGAAGGTGAAGGAGACGAGCCTGTGCCGCTGGGCCCCGTCGGGCGTGCCGGCGGAGGCGCCGTGAGGCGGCCCCGCCGGGAGACGTCAGATGCTCCAGTACGGCGTGGCGTTGAAGTAGCGGTGGACGTGCTCCTCCCATTTCCGGTCATAGGAGGGATCGTTGCCCTCCGCCGAGGCCGGCGGCGCGGCGCGGAGCTGCTCCTCGGTGAGGTCGAGCACGTAGGCGTCCAGCTCCGGCGCGAAGCGCAGGGTCGACCACGGGATGGTGTGATAGCCCTCGCCGATGCCGAGGAAGCCGCCGAAGCTCATCACGGCGTAGACCACCTTGCCGGTGGCCTTCTCGATCATCAGGCGCTCGATCCGGCCGATGCTGTCGCCGTTCGGACGGCGCACGGTGGTGCCCTCGACACGGTCGCTGGCGATCAGCGCGTTGGTTTCACTGGTGCTGGTGCTGCCCATGTCGGAGCGATCGCCGACGGTCGGTGCGACGGTGGTCATCGGAACTCTCCAGAATTCTGACTCTTCCCCGGCAACGCTGCCGCGGCGGAGCCTGTTCCGAGGCTCGACCATGAGGGACCGGTCGTGAACGCTGCGGCGAATGGTGGAGCAGCGGGGCAGTTCCCCCCGGGCGATCGGGACGCTAGCCTGCAGCCCATGCCCCTGCCTTCCGCAACCCTGGTCCCATAACCCCCGTCCCATGCCGATTCGCCGTGCCGCCGTCCTGACGGTCCTCCTCGCGCTCGCCGCTCCCGCCCTCGCGCAGGATCGCGGCACCCTCAACCCGAAGCCGCTGCCGCCGCTCGCCAATCCGGACGACCCATCCACGCCGGCGAAAGCCCTGTTCGGCCGTGCGACGACGCCGGCGGCGCTGCCGCCGCGGGCGATCGGCGGCTACGCGCGGGGCTGCGTGGCCGGCGCCGAGTCGCTGCCGATCGACGGCGCCACCTGGCAGGTGATGCGCCTGTCGCGCAACCGGAACTGGGGCCACCCCCGGCTCGTCGCCTTCCTGGAGCGAATCGCCACCGAGGCGCCGCGCAAGGCGGGCTGGCCGGGGCTCCTCGTCGGCGACATGTCCCAGCCCCGGGGCGGGCCGATGCTGACCGGCCACGCCTCGCACCAGCTCGGCCTCGACGCCGATATCTGGCTGACCCCGATGCCGGACCGGCGCCTGACCCGGGCCGAGCGGGAGGAGATGTCGGCCACCAACGTGGTACGGCCGGACCGGCGCGACATCGACCCGGAGGTCTGGCGCCCGGAGCACCTGCGGCTGATCAAGATGGTGTCGCGCGAGCCGGAAGTGGCGCGGATCTTCGTCAACCCGGCGATCAAGCGGGCGCTCTGCCGCGAGGCGGGGTCGGACCGGAGCTGGCTCACCAAGGTGCGGCCGATCTACGGCCACAACTACCACTTCCATATCCGGCTCGACTGCCCGGCGGGCGAGGCGGCCTGCCACGACCAGGACCCGCCGCCGGCCGGCGACGGCTGCGGCTCCGAACTCGATTACTGGTTCACGGACGCGGTGCTGAACCCCAAGCCGCGCCCGCCCGGCAAGCCGCGTCCGCCGATGACCCTGGCGGGCCTGCCGGAGGCCTGCCGCACGGTGCTGAAGGCACGGTGACCAAAAGTCGGGACCGGCACAGGCCGGTCCCGATCCGGGCGGCTCACTCGGCCGCGACGCCGACCCCGATCGGGCAGGACACGCCGGTTCCCCCCAAGCCGCAATAGCCGCCGGGGTTCTTCGCCAGGTACTGCTGGTGGTAGTCCTCGGCGAAGTAGAATGGGCCGCCGTCACGGATCTCCGTGGTGATCGGGCCGAAGCCCCGGGCCTTCAGGGCAGCGGCATAGGTCTCGCGGGACGCCTCGGCCTCGGCCCGGCGAGCCTCGTCAGGCAGGTAGATGCCGGAGCGGTACTGCGTACCGACATCGTTGCCCTGGCGGAGGCCCTGGGTCGGGTCGTGGCTCTCCCAGAAGGTCTTGAGCAGGGCGGAGAAGGGGATCACGCGCGGGTCGTAGGCGACGAGCACGACCTCGTTATGGCCGGTCAGCCCCGAGCAGACCTCCTCGTAGGTCGGGTTCGGCGTGGTGCCGGCGGCATATCCCACGGCGGTGACGAAGACGCCGTCGCCGAGCTGCCAGAACTTGCGCTCCGCCCCCCAGAAGCAGCCGAGGCCGAACACGGCGGTCTCGACGCCGTCCGGATAGGGCCCCTTGAGCGGGTGACCGTTGACGAAATGCCGCTCCGCCGTCGGCAGGGGGGTGGGGCGCCCCGGCAGGATCTGGTCGGGCGCGGGCATCTCGGCGCGCTTGCGGAAGAACAGCATCGGGTCGCTCCGGTATCGGAACGGAGCTTCGCGGCTCCGGAGGCGATACACCTCTGATCGCGACCTGATGTGGGGTGCGGGGCCTGTTTTCTGAAGGGCGTCCCGTCAGCGCAGGATCCGGGCGGATTGCTCCGGCGCTTGCGTCGCGGCGACGCGGGCCGGCGCATCGGGCCCGAAAGCGGTGCTGGGATCGAAGAAGACGCCGCGGGCCGTGATCAGCCCGGCCGCGAGGGCCCAGAACAGCACGGCACCGACGATCCGCCGGGTCCGGACCGGCCGGCGGCGCGTCGTTGCCCAACCCGCCTCTTGCCTGGACTCCTGTCCAGACCGCAGGTCCAGGCGCTCGCCGAACGGATCGAAGATGGCAGGACGCATGGTCGAATCCGGCATGACGCACGGCTCCGCGGGGCGAAGCTTCAGGACTGTAGATAGGTCCGGCGAAGGCTCCGCAGCAATAGACGCGATTTTCTATTTTCAGAACGAACATAGAAAATGTTTACTGCCCAAAAGCTCGTCGGGAGAAAGTTTGTTTTCGTTCCCCGGCGCACCCGCGGTCCGATGCTGCCCCGTGACGCAGCAGGGCCGCGCCATATGTCGCGGACCGTCTTCGTAGAGCGTGAGGAGAGCCGGAAGCGATGCCCAGACAGGCCGTCGGCGGCCAGGAATCCGCGAGATCGCGCCGCCTTGCCACGCTCCGTGCGATGGCGCCCTCACTCGCCCGCGCGGGATCGTGGCTGGTTGATCCGTCGTGATTGCATGGCGTACAATCAACTGACTTTGCGGCATGTCAGCTCATTCGGGCCGAGCACGAATGCTGAGCTTAGGAATGTTTGCCTTGGAAAGTCGAACTCTGATGTGCGTCGCGCGGGTGAGTCGTGACTGGCGACAGGGCCTCGCCCCGCACCGGCACCCCGCGCCGGGTCGAAGCCGGAGACGGAACGACGCCCGATGACCATGCACCCTCCGGACCATCGCGCGGGCCCGCGGCCGGCGGACCTGTCCTCGCACGACTTCATGCGCCTGATCGAGGCGTTCGGCCTGACCGGTGCCTGGCGCTGGGACTTCGTCTCCGGCCGGCAGGTCTGGTCGTCGGGGCTCTACCGCCTGCTCGGGCTGCCGGAGAGCGAGACGGCGAGCTACGAGCGGCTGCTCAGCCTGGTCCATCCGGCCGATCGCGACGTGCTGGAGGATGTCGCCCAGATCGTCCAGGCCGGACTCCTCGGCAGCCACACGGTCCGGCTGATCAGACCGGACGGAACGGCGCGCACGGTGGTGAGCCGCGGCGAGGTCTTCTTCAGCCCGGAGGGACACCCGGTCGCCGCGACCGGCGTGCTCCTCGACGTGACCGACCGTGAGCGCCTGGTCGAGATGCACCGCCTGGAGCAGCAGCGCCGGGCCAGCCTGGCGCGGGAAGCGCAGGTCTTCATCCATACCGAGCCGCGCCTGCCGCTCACCGAGTACGGGTCCGATTTTCTGGCCCTCGTGGGCCTGCGCCGCGACGAGGTGCGGGCGGATTGGCTCAGCCCGATCGTGCCGGAGGAGCGGTCGCGCTGGCGCGACGAGCTGCCCCGCCTCGCCGCCCTGGGCCAGCCGTTCAGTATCGCACCGACCCTGCGTCTCGCCGAGGGTGGGTCGGCGCCGTTCCGCATGACGCTGGTGCCCCTGCGCGACGAGACCCCGGATCCGGTCTGCTGGACCGCCGTGATCACGCCGCTCGCGGCCGAGGCCGCGGCCCGGGACTCCGCGTCGCGCCAGGCCGAGCCGGCGATCAGCGTCGAGCGGGCGATCGAGGGCTGCCACCTGCGGGCGGCCCGCGGCCTCCTCGACTGGACCCTGAACGACCTCGCGCGGGAGAGCGGCGTCTCGCTCTCGACCGTGCGGCGCCTGGAGGAGGAATCCGAGGGACCGTCCTCGCGCTCCCGCCCCCACGTGCTGGCGGCCCTGCGCCGGGCCGGCATCGTCTTCACCCTCGTCGAGGGTGCGGTGGCGGTGGCACGGGCGGAGTGATGCCTGCGGCTCCACACGTCTGAGCGACGCCGAAATCCGCATTGCGAACGCGATCCGACCGGATCGCCTGACGCGATCGGTCGGATTTCGCATGAGCCCTCACCCCACCCGGTACACCGAGAGCGCCACGTGATCCGGCGCCCGGGCTCCGGTGGCGAGGAACAGGCTGGTCTGCAGCCAGGCGAGGTGCGGGGCCGCGGTCTCGAACCGGGGCGCGGTGCGGAAATAGATCAGGGCCGGGTCGACGGGCTCGCTCCGGCGCAGGCGCTCCAGGGCCTCCGGCGGTCCGAAGCGCAGGCCGGTATTCTCGACATAGACCAGGGCGCCGCCCTCGGCCTCGATCACGTAGCGGGCATGGAGCCGGGTGAGCCCGTCTCCCGCGATGGTCTGGTAATCGGCCCCGCCGGGCATGACCCGCCCGGTGAGGGCGGGCCCCGACACGGTGCCGCCCGTGATGGCGATGACCCGGCGGGCGCCGGCAACCGTGACGCCGACCTCGACCGGCGCCGCGACGTCGATGCGGGCGTCGAAGACGTGTTCCAGGGTGGGGGCGGCGCGCGTCACGATCTGCATCACGGCCTCGTCCTGACCAGGGGACAGTCGCTCTCCGCGAGGGGCCGGAAGGCGTCGTCGCCCGACAGCGTCGCGACCCGCTCCATCACGTCCCACTCCCCCTTCGACTCCTCCGGGCGCTTGACCCGGAACAACGAGACCTCGCGGATCACCCGTCCGTCCGGCCGCAGGCGACCGCCCTTCGTCATGAAGTCGTCGATCGGGATCTCGCGCATCTTCGCCATCACGGCGTCGGCTGCGTCGGTGCCGGCGGCCTTCACGGCTTTCAGGTAATGTGTCACCGCCGAGTAGACACCGGCCTGGTAGCTGTTCGGCATCGCCCGCTGGCGGTCATAGAACCGCTTGGCGAAGGCCCGGGTCGCGTCGTCCTGGTCCCAGTAGAACGCCTCCGCGAGGTAGAGCCCGCCCGCGACCTTGAGGCCGAGCGCGTGGACGTCGACCGCCGTCATGTAGAAGCCGGCGAGCTTCTGCTTGCCGCCGAGGACCCCGAACTCGGAGGCCTGCTTGACCGCGTTGATCGCGTCGCCGCCGACGTTGAACAGCGCGATCACCCCGGCGCCCGAGGCTTGCGCCTGCAGGATCTGCGACGACAGGTCCGGCGAGAGCAGGGGATGGAAGACCTGGCCGGCGACCGTGCCGCCGCCCTTCGTCACCACCGGCGTCACGTCGGCGACGAACGACTTCCCGAGCGTGATGTCGGCGACGACGTAGAACCAGCTCTTCTCGCCCGATTCCACCAGGGGCTTGGCGATGGCACGGGCCAACGCGTGGGTGTCGATGACCCAGAGCGCGCCGTTGGCGGAGCATTGCGCCCCGGTGATCACCGTCGACCCCGAGCCGGTGATGAGGGCGAGGCGGCCCTTCTCCTTCGCCAGCGCCTGGACGCCGAGCGCGATCGCCGAGTTGTCGAGGTCGGTGATCATGTCGACCCCCTCGACATCGTACCAGCGCCGGGCGAGCGAACTCGCCACGTCCGGCTTGCTCTGGTGGTCGGCCGCGACGATCTCGATCGGCTTAGCCAGCACCGTGGCGCCGAAATCCTCGACCGCCAGGCGCGCGGCGGTGACGCTGCCGGTGCCGTAATTGTCGGCCATCGCCGTCGACATGTCGGCGAGGACGCCGATCTTCACCACGTCGCCGGAGACGGCGCCCTCCGCCCGGGCCGTGGCAGGGACGAAGGCGATCAGGCCCGCGAGGAGGGCGGAGCGGAGGGCGCGCATCGGTTCCTCCTCAGACGGCCTTGAGGCCGAGGATCTCCCGGGCCTCGGCCGGGCTCGCCGGCTCGTGATTGAGCTCCTTGATGATCCGCACGGTGCGGGCGACGAGCTGCTCGTTGGTCGCGAGCTGGCCGCGGGAATAGTAGTTGTTGTCCTCGAGCCCGACCCGGACGTGGCCGCCGAGCAGGATGGCTTGCGTCGTCGCCGGCAGCTGGGCCGGCCCGATGCCCGAGACGCAGAAGATCGATTGCGGCGGCAGCATCCGGATCATCGCCGCCAGGATGTCGTGCGAGTAGGGCATCGCGCCCTGGAAGCCCTTGTCGGCGCCGAGCACCATGTTGATGTAGTAGGGCGGCTTGTCGTAGCCCTTCTCGATCAGCCGGGTCACGTCCTGCAGGATGTGCTGGGGTCCGAACACCTCCCATTCCGGCTTGATGCCGCGCTCCTGCATCCGCTTCGCCAGCGCCTCGCAGCGGCTCGGCGTCGTCACGACCAGGATCTCGCGGCCGCCATGCACGTCCGCGAAGGTCATGCCGTCGAAGGTCGCCATCTCGGCCCCGGCCTCGCAGCCCTTCAGCCGCTCCTCGAAGCTCGATTCGAACAGCCCGTCGGGGCGCGGCACCAGCATGTCGCCGCTCGATCCGCCGCCGGTCGAGTTGTTGAGGATGATGTCGCAGCGCTCGCGGATGCGGCGGTTGATGTCGCGGTAGATCTCATCGTTGCAGGTCGCCTCGTCGTCGGGCCGGCGGGCGTGGAGCGCCGCGATCGCCGCACCCTCCTTCCAGGACTTGTGCACCGACTCGGCGATCTCGCCGGGCTGGGTCGGCAGGTTGGGGTTCTGCGCCTTCGAGGCCATGCCGCCCGTCGGCGCCACCGTCACGATCACCTTCGCCATGGTGTCCTCCCTTGGTTTGCGTTGAATGATGGTTACGGCAGCTCCCGCGTCCCGCGCTTCTGCCGCACGAGGTCGACGAGCAGCCGGTCGCGCTCGGCCACCATCGCGTCGCGGTCGCGCCCCGCCAGCGCCTCGTCGAGGCCCTGGACCAGGGTCGCCTTGAGCTCGGGCGTCAGGCGCGGGTCGCCGAGATCGGCCCACATCGCCTCCATCAGCGGCCCGAGATGGTCGAGGGTGTGGGCGAGCCCTCCGGGACCACCCGAGAGGTGGTTGAGCAGGCACGGCCCCATCAGGGCCCAGCGCAGGCCCGGCCCGTGGGCGATGGCCGCGTCGATGTCGGCCACCGTCGCGGCGCCGGTGCCGACGAGGTGGAACGCCTCGCGCCAGAGCGCCGCCTGGAGCCGGTTGGCGACGTGGCCGGTAAGCTCGCGCCGCAGGCGGATCGGCCGCTTTCCGATCGTCTCGTAGAAGCTCATCGCGGCCGCGACCGCGCCCTCGTCGGTCTTGTCTCCGCCCAGAACCTCGACCAGCGGAACGAGGTGGGGCGGGTTGAAGGGGTGGCCGAGCACCACCCGGCCCGGATGCCGGCACGCCTCCTGGATCGCGCTCGGGGTGAGGCCGGAGGAGCTGGTCGCCAGCACCACGTCGGGGGCCGCCGCGGCGTCGAGGCGCCGATAGGTCTCGCGCTTGATCTCCAGGCGCTCGGGCCCGTTCTCCTGGACGAAGTCGGCGTCGGCCACCGCCGCCTCCGGCTCGGCCACGAAGGTCAGGCGCTCCGGCGAGGCCCCGGGGGCGAGGCCGATCTGAGCGAGGATTGGCCAGTGCCGGGCGACCGTCTCGCGAAGCCGCGCCTCGGCGCCGGGGGCCGGGTCGGAGGCGGTCACGTCGAGGCCCTGGGCGAGGAATTGCGACACCCACGACGCCCCGATAACGCCGGTGCCGATCACCGCCACCCGTCCGATGGCCGTGCGATATCCGCCGGCTGGCTCGCCCGCGTCGTTCATCGCGGCGCCCTCCCTGATGGGGCCTGCTGTCAGGGCTTGTCGCCCGATTGACCCGTTGAGATAGTTATATCACATTACAAATCAGGTTTGGCAATCCGGCGCGTACAGGCTGGAGCGAGAATCGGAGGAGCGCCGATATGGCGGAGGATCTGTCGGGCCTCGGCACCGAGTCCCTGGCCGTCACGCGGCGGGACGCGGTGGCGATCGTGACCCTGAACCGCCCGCACAAGCGCAACGCCCTCGACGACGGCATGGTGCTGGGCCTGGAGCGCCTCGCCCGGGGCCTGCCCGACGACGTGCGGGCGCTGGTGATCGCGGCGGAAGGCCCGCATTTCTGCGCCGGGCTCGACCTGGCGGAATTGACCGAGCGCGACGCGCCGGCCGGCATGCTGCATTCGCGGATGTGGCACCGGGCCTTCCACGAGATCGAGTTCGGCCGGGTGCCGGTGGTCGCCGCGCTGAAGGGCGCGGTGATCGGCGGCGGGCTGGAACTGGCGCTCTCCGCGCACCTGCGGGTGGCGGAAGGCTCGACCTTCTACGCCCTGCCGGAGGGCCAGCGCGGCATCTTCGTCGGCGGCGGCGCCTCGGTGCGGCTGCCGCGGCTGATCGGCGTCTCGCGGATGCGCGACATGATGCTGACCGGCCGCGTCCACGACGCCGAGAGCGGCGAGCGGCTGGGCCTGTCGCACTACGTCGTGCCGGCCGGCGAGGGACTGGAGCGGGCGATCGCGCTCGCCGCCCGGGCGGCCGAGAACGCGCCGCTCACCAATTACGCCCTGATCCACGCCCTGCCGCGCATCGCCGAAGCCGACCCGGCGACGGGCTACCTCACCGAGGCCCTGATGACCGCGGTGGCCCAGAGCGACGCCGAGGCGAAGCGCCGACTGGCGGAGTTTCTGGAGGGACGGGCGAAGAAGGTGAGGGAGTAGCCTCGATCACCCGCGCCGCGTCCCGACACCCTCCGCGTCATTCCGGGGCCGCATCAGCGGAGCCCGGAATCCAGAACCTCAGGATGTTCACGACAAAGCGGGACGCGTCCGACTCATTCGGCACCACTCGCCGTTCTGGATCCCGGGCTCCGCTGATGCGGCCCCGGGATGACCCTGAGAAGCGGAAGCGCAGAGAGTAAAAAATCAAGCACTGTGCCCCTCTCCCGTGTGGGATAGGGGATCCCGCGACTTACATTTGCTCGTTCCGCCCGAACAAAGACCAGCTGGAAAACCACCAAAATCCATGAACCCGGCACCAAGACCGGCCATCGCCCCCCGGAGGAATCCATGCCCCGCCACGCCATCCGCCGGCTCGCCCCGGCCCTCGCAGCCCTCCTGTCCCTCCTGACCCCCGCCAAAGCCGCCGAGCGGCCGGTGAAGATCGGCGTACTCAACGACATGTCGGGCCCCTATGCCGACTACCAGGGTCAGGGCTCGGTCATCGCCGCCCAGCTCGCCATCGAGGATTTCGCAGCCAAGGCCGGGCGACCGGTCGAGCTGGTCTCGGCCGACCACCAGAACAAGACCGATATCGGCGCCTCGATCGCCCGGCGCTGGTTCGACCAGGACGGCGTCGACCTGATACTGGACGTGCCGAACTCCGCCGTCGCGCTCGCCGTGGCGAACCTCGCGCGGGAGAAGAACAAGGTCTTCATCGGCTCGGGCGCCGGCACCGCCGAGCTGACAGGCAAGCAATGCTCGCCCAACACCGTGCACTGGACCTACGACACCTGGTCGCTCGGCCACGCGCTGGCCAAGGCGCTGGTGCAGCAGGGCGGAAAGTCCTGGTACTTCCTCACCGCCGACTACACCTTCGGCAAGGACCTCGAAGGCTCGGCCGCCGAGGAGGTCAAGGCCAATGGCGGCAGCGTGAAGGGGACGAGCCGCCACCCGCTCGGCACCGCCGACTTCTCGTCCTTCCTGCTCCAGGCGCAGGGCTCCGGCGCCGACGTGATCGGGCTGGCGAATGCCGGCGACGACACCTCGAACGCCCTGAAGCAGGCGGCGGAGTTCGGCATCGCCCCGGGCCAGCGCCTCGCCGGGCTGATCCTCAACATCACCAACATGCCGGCGCTCGGCCTCAAGGCGACGCAGGGCGTCTACATCGTCACGCCCTATTACTGGGACCTCAACGACGGCACCCGCGCCTTCGCGGCGCGCTATGCCGCGCGCCATCCGCGCCACGCCATGCCGAACGACATGCAGGCCGGCATCTATTCGGCGATGGAGCATTACCTGAAGGCGCTCGCCACCGTGAAGGAGGCCGGCGACGGCCGCGCGGTGGTGGCGGCCATGAAGGCGATGCCGACCGACGACCCGATCTTCGGCAAGGGCCGCATCCGCGAGGACGGGCGCAAGCTGCACCCGATGTACCTGCTCACCACCAAGACCCCGGCCGAGAGCAAGGGCGGCTGGGACTACTTCAAGCCGGTGCGCACCGTGCCGGCCGAGGAGGCGTGGCGCCCGCTCTCCGAGGGCGGCTGCCCGCTGGTGAAGGGCTGAACGACGATGACCACCCATCGCTTCGTCGAGCGGGACGACGGCAGCCTCGTCGTCACCGCGACGGCGGCCCTGCCGCCTTACCCTGAGCGCCTGACCGCGCATCTCACCCGCCACGCCGCGGAGGCACCGGACCGGCCGTTCCTGGTGCGCCGGGCGAAGGACGGAGCGTTCGAGCCCCTGACCTACGGGGCGGCGCTCCAGGCGGTCGAGCGGATCGCCGCGGCGCTCCTCACCCGGAACCTCTCGGCCGACCGGCCGGTGATGATCCTGTCGGGCAACGGCTTCGAGCACGCGCTGCTCTCGCTCGCCGCCCTCCATGTCGGCATCGCGGTGGCGCCGGTCTCGCCGGCCTATTCCACGGTGTCGCAGGACCATGCCCGCCTGCGGGCGATCGTCGACCTCCTCACCCCCGGCCTCGTCTTCGCGGCCGAGGGCGCCCCTTACGCGCCCGCCATCGCGGCGGCAGTGCCGGCGGGCACGGAGGTGGTGATCGCCGATGGCGCCGAGATCGGCCGGCCGGTCACCCGGTTCGACGACCTGATGCGGGTCGAGGCCCCCACCGCCGTCGCGGCGGCGCATGCGGCGGTCGAGCCGGGGACGGTAGCGAAGCTCCTGTTCACCTCCGGCTCCACCGGCGTGCCGAAGGCGGTGGTGAACACCCACCGGATGCTCGGCTCCAACCAGGCGATGCTGCAGGCCCGCTTCCCCGCCCTCACGGCCGAGCCGCCGGTGATGGTCGACTGGCTGCCCTGGCACCACACCTTCGGGGGCAACCACAACTTCAACCTGGTGCTGGCGAATGGCGGCACCCTGTATATCGACGAGGGCCGCCCCACCCCCGGCGGCATCCGGGAGACCGTGCGCACCTTGCGCGAGGTCGCCCCCACCCTCTACCTCACCGTGCCGAAGGGCTTCGAGGCGCTGGTGCCGCACCTGCGCGACGACGAGGCCTTGCGAGAGAACTTCTTCAGCCGGCTCCAGGTCACGTTCTTCGCCGCCGCCGGGTTGCCGCAGCCGGTCTGGGACGCGATCGACGACCTCGCTCGGCAAACCATCGGCCGCACGGTGCCGATGGTGACGGGGTTGGGTGCCACCGAGACCGCCCCGATGGCCCTCGTCACCGACGACCGCCCGGCCAAGGCCGGCCAGGTCGGCCTGCCGGCGCCGGGGGTCGAGCTGAAGGTCGCGCCCGTCGGCACCAAGCGCGAGGCGCGGGTGCGCGGGCCGAACGTCACCCCCGGCTACTGGCGGCGGCCGGACCTGACGGCGGCGGCGTTCGACGAGGAGGGCTTCTACCGCCTCGGCGACGCCCTGGTGCCGGTCGATCGCAGCGACCTCCAGCGCGGCTACACCTTCGACGGCCGCCTCAACGAGGATTTCAAGCTCACCACCGGGGTCTGGGTCAGCGTCGGCCCGTTGCGGGCCGCCTTCCTCGACGCGTTCCAGCCGCTGGTGCGCGACGTCGCCATCGCGGGCGAGGCCCGCGACGAGGTCACGGCCCTGGTCTTCCCCGACCTCGCCGCCTGCCGGGCCCTCTGCAAGGAAACCGGCGGCGAGGCGGGGGGCGACGACGAAGCGATCCTCGCCGGTCCGTCGGTGCGGCGGGATTTCGCCCGGCGTCTCGCGGCCTTCGCGCAGAGATCGACCGGCTCGTCGAACCGGATCGCCCGGCTCCTGCTGATGGTCGAGCCACCCGCCCTCGACCGCGACGAGGTGACCGACAAGGGCTCGATCAACCAGCGCGGGGTGCTGCGCAACCGGGCGGACGCCGTCGCCCGCCTCTACGCCACGCCCTATGCCCCCGCCATCATCACGCCGGAGACCGCATGACCGCGCCCGAGAGCCAGGCCGTCGATCAAGTCGCCGACCATGAGGGCTTCACCCACAGCCGCAGCCTGACGGTGGAATGGGGCCATTGCGACCCGGCCGGCATCGTGTTCAACCCGCGCTTCTTCGACTTCTTCGACTGGTCGACCGCGATGCTGTGCGAGGCCGCGACCGGGCTGCCGAAGGCCGCGATGCTCGCCCGCTACGACCTCGTCGGCATCCCGCTGGTCGAGACCGGGGCGCGGTTCCTCAAGCCTTCGCGCTACGGCGACCGGGTCGAGATCGTCTCGACGGTGGTCGCTGTCGGCCGATCGAGCTTTTCCGTGCGCCACCGCCTGCTCAAGGACGGCGCGCTCGCGGTCGAGGGCCGCGAGCGCCGGGTCTGGGCCGGCCGCCACCCCGACGACCCGGCCCGGATGAAGGCGGCGCCGATTCCCGAGGAACTGGTGCGGCGGTTCCGGGGGGAGTGAGGGTCAGTCGGGCTCCTCCACCCCCTCGTCCCCCGCCACGTCCCGCGCCCCCTGCTCGAGGCGGCGCAGCAGGCCGAGGAGCGCCGCCCGCTCCCCATGGCTCAGGAAGGCGGCGATGCGCTCCTCGTGGGCGGCCTCGCGGCGGTGCAGCTCGGCCATCAGAGCCTCGCCGGCGGCGGTGAGGAAGAGGGACTGCGAGCGGCGGTCCGTCGGGTCGGGCTCGCGCCGCACGAGGCCACGGGCCTCCAGCTCGTCGAGGAGCGGGCCGATATTGGCCCGCTTGATGCCGATCGCCGCGCCGACCTGGCTCGGCCGCGCGCCCGGGCTGCCCTCGATCACGGTGAGCACGCCGAGCTGGCTCTGGCGCACGTCGAGATCGGCGAACAGCTCGACGAAGCTGCGGGAGACCGCCACCTGCGCCCGCCGCAGGGTGTAGCCGATCAGGCCTTCGAGGCGGGCGAGGCCCGGGGTATCATCGCTCGGCAACGCTGGACGGGCCCCTGTCTCGGCCGTGGAACCTGATCCCGCCACCTGCCCGCGATCCGGCCGGCGCGCAAGTCGTCGGCAACCCAAGTCGCCGGCAACCCAAGCCGCCGGCAATGCAAGTCGCCGGCACGCGTCGCGGGTCCACGCCTCGGGCGACGGTCAGCCCGCGGCCGCCCGGCCCTCCCGGTCCCACGCGGCCTCGACCTCGAGCGACAGCGTGTCCCGCTTGCAGGTGGCGAGCGCCGCATCGCGGCCATCCTCACGGTAGGTCACCGCGAAATCGCCCCGGCCCACCTCGCCCTCGATGCGGACCTCCTCCACTGAGGCGGCATGGCCGATGGAGCGCAGGCTGGTGCCGTAATGGCCGCTCCAGAAGAACGGCGTCTCGGCGAAGGGCGCCGTCTCGCCCATTAGGGCGCGGGCGACGTGCTGGCCCTGGCGCTGGGCATGGACCCAGTGCTCGACCCGCAGGCGCTGCCCGCTGCGCGGATCCGGATAGGATGCGACGTCGCCGATCGCGTAGATGCCGGGGGCGGAGGCGCGCAGCTGTCCGTCGACCGCGATGCCGCCGCCCTCGTCCTCGTCCGCGAGCGTCAGGCCGGCGGCCTCCGCCAGATCCGTGCGGGGTGCGACGCCGGTGCCGAGCACCACGCGATCGGCCTCGATCCGGCTGCCGTCGTCGAGGGTCAGCGCCGTCCCGTCGAACCCCGTCACCTGGCGGCCGAGGTGGAAGGTCACGCCCTTCGCCTCGTGCAGGCCCTGGACGAAGCGGCCGACCGCCTCGCCGAGGATTTTCTCCAGCGGCACTGCATCCCGCGCCACCACCGTGACGGTCGTCCCGCGGGCCACCATCGCGGCGGCGACTTCGAGGCCGATGAAGCTCGCGCCCACCACCGCGACCCTGCGGGCGCTCGAAGCCGCCGCGATCAGGGCATCGGCGTCGGACAGGCTGCGCAGGGTGTGGACGTCGGGGCGATCAAAGCCCGACAGGTCCGGCCGCTGCGGCGCGGCACCGGTGGCGATCACCAGGGCGTCGTAGGGCAGCCGCTCGCCGCCCGCGGTCACGATCTCCTCGGCGCCGAGATCCAGCGAGACCACCCGGTCGTGCAGGAGACGGGGCCCGTCGCCGCCGTAGAAGCCCGCGGGGGCCAGCAGCGTCGCCTCGCGGGTCGCCTTGCCGGAGAGGTACTGCTTCGAGCAGAAGGTGCGGTCGTAGGGCGGATCGGGATCGTCGCTCACCAGGGTGACGGCGCTGCCGTGGCCGGCCCGGGTCAGCCACTCGGCACAGGCATGCCCGCCGGCCCCGCCGCCGACGACGACCACCTTGCCGGGCGCCTTCGTCGCAGGCTTTGACGCCGCCGCGCGCCGGCCGGTCACGGT